>CADCQU010000108.1 GCA_902803635.1 uncultured Lachnospiraceae bacterium
ATAGAGAGGAGGGCCGTATGGCAGCGAAGGACGAGATTAAGTCTGTGAGCAAGATTTTGAAGGACAAGGCCGAAAAGGAGAAGGCCGCGAAGGAGAAGGAAGAGAAGGCCAAGGCGGAGAAGGCCAAGGCGAGAAGCAACAAGGAGAACGAGGCGAAGAAGGCTGCCGAGGAGAGGATCGCGAAGAAGGTTTCCGAGGCAAAGAACGCGAAGAAGAACACCGAGGAGAAGGGGACGAAGAAGGAAGCCGAGGAGAAGGAAACGAAGAAGGCTGCCGAGGAGAAGGAAACGAAGAAGGCTGCCGAGGCAAAGGGGCAGAAGAAGGCCGGCGAGGATAAGGCCCCGAAGAAGGCCGCCGAGGCAAAGGGCCAGAAGAAGGCTTCGACGGGGACGGAAAAGAAGGCGGAGAAAGCTTCGCCGGAGGCGGATAAGAAGTCGGAGAAAACCGCTGTGGAAGCCGCCGCGATCTCCGGTGGGAATGCCACGAATGCAGCTGCGGCTGTATTTGCCAATGCCAACGTGGCAGTTGTTCCGGCAGAGGAGATTGATTTCCGTGACCCGAAATACTACCGGAACCGCGAGCTTTCGTGGCTCGCGTTTGACGAACGCTGCCTTTCGGAGGCGCGCGATAAGCAGATCGTGCCGCTCTTTGAGCGCATGAAGTTTCTCGCCATCACGGCCTCGAACCTCGACGAGTTCACGATGGTGCGTGTTGCGTCGCTCAAGGACCAGGTACACGCCGGCTACAAGCGCCGGGACATCGCCGGGATGACCGCCGCGGAACAGCTTGCGGCCATTTCCGAGAAAATGCACGATTTTGTCCACGAGCAGTACAACACGGCGAACCGTCAGCTCCTGCCGGCCTTTGAGAAGGCAGGGCTTCACCTCGTCTTAAGCTACGAGGACCTCACCGAGGCGCAGGAGAAGTTCCTCGACCGCTACTTCGAGGACAACATTTACCCGATCCTCACGCCGATGGCCCTTGACTCCTCGCGTCCCTTCCCGCTCGTTAGGAACAAGACCCTCAACATCGGGGCCCTCATCGCCTCGAAGGAGGAGGCCGAGCAGGTGGAATTTGCCACCGTGCAGGTGCCCTCGGTGATCCCGCGGCACGTAGTCCTGCCTGAGGGGGAAAATGGAGAGAAGTACGTGATCCTTCTGGAGGAGATTATCCGGAAATATATCGGACTCCTTTTCCAGCACTATAACGTCCTCTGCGCCTACCCCTACCGCATCATGCGCAATGCGGAGCTCGACGTGGATGAGGAGGAGGCGGAAGACCTCTTAAAGGAGATTGAGAAGCAGCTCAAGCGCCGCCAGTGGGGCGAGGCCATCCGCCTGGAGGTCGAGGAGGGCATCGACGAGCGGCTGCTCAAGATTCTCGTGAAGGAACTGGGAGTATCCGAAGAGGACATTTTCTATATCAACGGTCCTCTCGACCTGACCTTCCTGATGAAGTTTTACGGGCTTCCGGGCTTCGAGATGTACAAGAACCCGGTATACGTGCCCGCCCCGGTGCAGGCGTTTGCCGAGGCACCCGACATTTTCTCCGCGATTCGTAACGGGGACATCCTTGTGCACCATCCGTACATGAGCTTTGACCCTGTGGTGCGCTTCGTTCAGCGCGCGGCGGTGGACCCGGACGTTCTGGCCATCAAACAGACCCTCTACCGTGTGAGCGGCGACTCGCCCATTGTTGCGGCTCTCGCGAAGGCCGCCGACAACGGGAAGCAGGTGACGGTTCTGGTGGAGCTGAAGGCCCGTTTTGACGAGGAGAACAACATCGTCTGGGCTAGGATGCTGGAAAAATCCGGCTGCCATGTCATTTACGGCCTCCTCGGTCTCAAGACCCACAGCAAGATCACGATGGTCATCCGCCGCGAGGATGACGGTATCCGCCGCTATGTCCACCTCGGAACGGGCAACTACAACGACTCGACGGCGAAGCTCTACACGGACTGCGGCCTCTTCACCTGCGACGCCCGCATCGGGGCGGACGCGACGGCCGTCTTCAATATGCTCTCCGGCTATTCGGAGCCGGAAAAATGGCACCGCCTCCTGGTCGCGCCAATCTGGATGAAGGATGCCTTCCTCCGGATGATCCGGAGGGAGAAGGAAAATGCCCTCGCTGGGAAGAAGGCGTTTATCCGCGCAAAAATGAACTCGCTCTGCGACCCGGACATCATCGCGGCCCTCTACGAGGCTTCGGCGGCCGGCGTACCCATCTCGCTCCTTGTCCGCGGCATTTGCTGCCTCAAGGTGGGGATTCCGGGCGTTTCCGAGAACATCCACGTACGTTCAATCGTCGGCAATTTCCTGGAGCACGCGCGCATTTTCTGGTTCTGCAACGACGACGAGGACGAGCTCTACATGGGTTCGGCGGACTGGATGCCCCGGAACCTTGTGAAGCGCGTGGAAATCGTCTTCCCGGTGGACAACAAGGAGCTCGCGGAGGAGTTGAAGCATATCCTCACGGTCGAGTTCGAGGACAACGTGAAGGCTCATATCCTGCAGCCCGACGGGACCTACCTCAAGGTGGACAAGCGCGGGAAGAAGCTTGTGAATTCGCAGGATCAGTTCTGCAGGGAGGCCTGGGAGAAGGTGCCGACGCCCCCGACCGTGACCGAGAGCCGGCGTTTCATCCCCGCCGAGCCGCCCGTACACGAGGAGGAAGAGGGGTAAGGCGAACGACGAAAGGAGGATGGTATGGGAAGAAAACTACGAGTGATCTATAGCTGCATGTTCGCCCTCCTCGTTGCTGCCATTTGCCTGACCGGGACGGCCGCGACGACATTTGCCGCGACACCGTACGTTCACGACCCGATGCAAAACCCGAAGGCGGCCGAGGACATCGTCGTGAATTCGGACGCGGTCTACGGCTATTCCCCGAACCCGGACTCGCCGCGGTTGGGGTACTTTGTCGACTATGATTGGACGGACAAGGAATTCGTCGAAAAAATGCGGGAGACAAGGGAAGAATACCATGCGAGTATGCAGGAACTCTACGATATGATCACGAACATGAAGGCGGAGGGAAAGGACGTCGAGACCATCGCCCGCGCCGTGAGTACGCGCCGGAACGAGATTCGCCTGGAGTCCTATAAGGACGACCCGGTGGGGCTTGCGAAATTAAAGCAGAGCAACCTCGAGACGTATGGCGACGAGAACGGAGGCTCACCGGATTTCTTCTATGCAATCTACGGCTCGTGGGAGGTGGTGATTGAGAAGGCTCTTTCGACAAATGCAGGCGCGGATGCCGTCCTTGGCCTCTATGACAAATACTACGATACCTACATGATTGACGATGTGCCCGCTTCGGGTGCTGCATCGTTCCAGTATGTTTACGAGTGCGTAAAGAACGGGACCTACCGGTACGTGGCCGGCGCTTCGAAGGCGAAAAAGCTTTCGGCAAATGGCTGGACCTGCAAAAAGGCCTTCCGTGCCTCCGCAAAGACCGGGACGCTTGTCTACTGGATTTACGACAAGGCCGCGAAGCGTTTCCGGTACACGACGGATCGCTACGTTGCCCTTGCGGCGAAGAAGGCCGGAAAGAAGGCGGGCAGGGCGTTCTACGGGAGCGTTTCGAGCGAGCTTCCGGTCTATGAGCTCTGCCTGAAGGAGGGCCGCACGGCGACGTACCGCTACACGATGAAGCGGTCTGTGGCGAGGGCTCTCGCCCGTGAAGGCTGGGCCTACAAGGGCGTCGCGTGCTACTCGGTGCCGAAGGCGGCGTGATCTGTTGGGCGGAAACGTAACAAATCGGGCAGGTGTGGGGAATCCCCGTCACCTGCCCGATTTGTCGTACCTACGGTATGGTGGCTCGTACCATAAAGGAGAAGCTTCGCGTCCGCCTTCTTCTACCCTATTGGATATTTCTTCTAAATATAGGAAAAGAAACAAAGCTTCTTAATGGTAAAGTGCCGAATTTATAAGCTGTGAATGACAAGCTGAAATTTCGGGTTTATAATAGGAAAACACAAGAGGACAGATTTGTTTTCTTGCATTTGTCACATATTCATGGATATCCGATTTTTCAGGAGGTCTAAGCTATGTTGGAAGGCAGAATTTACAATTTTTCGGCTGGTCCCTCGATTCTTCCGGAGCCGGTGCTTCTGAAGGCACAGGCGGAGCTTTTGAATTGCGAGGGTTCGGGCATGTCCGTCCTGGAGATGAGCCACCGCTCGAAGGTTTTTGACGCGATCATCAAGGCGGCCGAGGCAAATCTCCGCAAGGTGATGAATATTCCGGATAACTACAAGGTCCTGTTTTTGCAGGGCGGCGCGAGCGGCGTCTTTGCCTCCCTTCCGATGAACCTCGGCACGAAAAATGGCAAGGCCGACTACATCGTGAGCGGCAATTTCTCTGGCCAGGCCCTCAAGGAAGCGAAGAAATACATCAATGCCCGTGAGGCCGGCAGCACGAAGGCCGAGGATTTCACGCGCATTCCGACGCAGGCCGAGCTCGACCTCGACCCGGAGGCCGATTACGTCCACGTCTGCTGGAACAACACGATTTTCGGCACGAAGTGGAACTACATTCCGGACACGGGCAATGTCCCGCTCGTCGCGGACATGTCGTCCAGCATCCTTTCCGAGGAAGTGGATGTTTCGAAATTTGGCATGATCTACGCGGGCGTGCAGAAGAACCTTGCCCCGGCAGGGCTTGCGATCGTCATCGTCCGTGAGGATCTCATCGGCAACGCCATGCCCATCACCCCGAAGATTTGGGATTATGCCATCCAGGCCGACAAGGAGTCCATGCTCAATACGCCGCCGTGCTTCCCGATCTATTTCGTGAAGCTGGTGACCGACTACATCATGGAGCAGGGCGGCATCGCGGAAATGCACCGCCGCGACGTTGAAAAGGCGAAGATTCTCTACGATTACCTTGACTCGCAGGATTTCTACAAGAACACGGTGAACCCGGCGGACCGCTCGATCATGAACGTGACCTTCCGCACCGGCAGCGAGGAACTGGACGCGGCCTTTGTGAAGGGCCAGACGGCGGCCGGCTTCTCGAACCTCAAGGGGCACCGTCTCGTCGGCGGCATGCGCGCTTCCATCTACAACGCGATGCCGAAGGAAGGCGTCGAGGCTCTGGTTGAGTATATGAAGAAATTCGCGGCGGAGAACAGATAATCATATATTATAATAGGAAGGTTCTCGTTTCGGGAACCTTTCTTTGTATTCACAGAGCCGCGTAAAGAAATTAGGAGCTGTTCGAAAATAACTTAGGAAAGATGCGAAGTATAAATTTCGTCCTGCAAGGCGGAGGATGGAGGCGATGCGGGCA
>CADCQU010000109.1 GCA_902803635.1 uncultured Lachnospiraceae bacterium
GCAACGCCCGCGTTACAGTTCAGGGCACCTGAACTGTAACGAAGTGAAAGCCATGACCTTTGATGGGGCGCAAGGCGGAACGAAAATTCGGGAAGGAGAAAAGAGATGACAAAGAATTATGGAAAAAGAAAGAAGGGACTCCGGGCGGCTGCATTTGCCATGGCTGCCATGCTTGCGGTGACGGGCTGCGGTGGAGGAGGAACGAGTTCTTCCACGAAGACGGAATCAAAGACCACGTCCTCGGCTGCGACAAAGTCCACGCCGGAGACAAGCTCCGGGATGTCTTCGCAAACGGGTTCGGAAACGTCCGAGTCCAGTTCTGCTGCGGAAAGCAGGCCTGCTGCCACGGGGAAGGCGGCAAATATCGCCGAGCTTCTTTCGGTGCAGCCCTCTGCCGACGGGCAGATGGCCAAGACGGTGTATGCAAATGCGGAGAACGTGCTGGATGACAAATACCGCACGACGTATGAGATTTTCCCCTACTCTTTTAGAGATTCGGACGGGGACGGAATTGGCGATCTGAAGGGGATTATTGAGGCCCTCGATTACCTCAATGACGGGAATCCCGAGACGAACACGGACCTTGGCGTAAACGGGCTTTGGCTGACGCCCGTCCACCCGTCACAGACGTACCACAAGTACGACGTCGACGACTACTGCGCCATTGACCCGACATTTGGAACCATGGAGGACTATGAGAAGCTCCTCGACGGGTGCCACAAGAGGGGAATCCGCGTCTACCTGGACCTCGTCCTGAACCATACCAGTGATACGCACCCGTGGTTTACCGCGGCGGCGGAGTATTTGAAGAAGCTTCCGGAGGGCGAGGAGCCGGATCTGGAGGCCTGCCCCTATGTGGGATACTATAATTTCTCGCGGCAGAGCGACAGCGGCTACGCGAAGCTTGCGGGTACGGACTGGTACTATGAGGCGCGGTTCTGGGATGAGATGCCAGACCTCAACCTCGACAACGAGGACGTGCGGAAGGAGATTACGGACATCGCGAAGTTCTGGCTCGACAAGGGTGTTGATGGCTTCCGTCTCGACGCGGTACTCTTCTACTATACCAACAGCAGCGACCGCAACATCCAGTTCCTTAAATGGTTCAACGACACGGTGAAGGGCATCAATCCGAATGCCTACATCGTCGGCGAGTGCTGGGCCGGAAAGAACCAATATGCGGAATATTACCAGTCCGGGATCGACTCGCTCTTTGACTTTGCCTTTGCCCAGAACGACGGGGCCATCGCGAAATTCCTGAACGGGGCCTTTACGGCCGACGTGGTCGCAAAGGGCCTTGCCGACGAGCAGGCGCAATTTGCCGAAAATGGCGAGGCCTATGTCAATGCACCGTTTTTCACAAACCATGATACCGCGCGTGGGGCAGGTTATTTTGCCGGCGATGACGGCTCGAAGATGAAAATGGCCGAGGCGCTGAACCTTCTGACCACGGGAAATGCCTTCCTCTACTACGGCGAGGAGCTGGGCATGCGCGGTTCAGGCAAGGATGAAAACAAGAGAGCTCCGATGTTCTGGAGTGCAGAGTATCTGGACTGCTTGTGCGACGGGCCTGCCGCTATGGACGATTTCGAGATGAAGTACGCGAGCCTGGAGGAGCAGACGGCGGACGAGAATTCCATCCTGAGCTTTGTCCGTGCCCTCATCCATGTCCGCAACAGCTACCCGGCCATCGCCCGGGGCAAGGTCGTGCCCGCGAACGGAATCTGCAAGGACAAGCTGTTGGCCTTTGTGAAGACCCTCGATGGTTCGAACGCGAAGCTCGTTGACGCCCAAGGCGGCGTGTACGACACGACGGGAACGGCTTCCAAGGACGAGGTGGAGGAGAACGTGGTCGATGTGCTGGAAGGCGGCGAGGAGGTCCTGGTCTTCCTGAATACCGATGAAAATGATGCAAATGTAGACCTCACGGCATCCGAGGAGGCGGCGGGCTTCCGCACCATCGGCGCGGTGCTCACGGCCAGGGACGGCGAGGTAACGCTTGACGGCGACAGCCTGACGCTGCCCGGGTACTCCGTGGCGATTTTGACGAAGTGAAGGAGAACAACCATGCCATCCTGGCTGAAGAATGCTATATTTTATGAGATTTATCCCCAGAGTTATTATGATACAAATGCGGACGGCATCGGGGATTTGCCGGGGATTATCGAGAAGCTTCCCTATGTGAAGGAGCTTGGGGCAAATGCCATTTGGCTGAACCCGTTTTATGACTCGCCGATGAAGGACGCGGGCTACGACGTGCGCGACTACCGCATGGTCTCGCCAAGGTACGGGAACCTCGACGACGCGAAGGCCCTGTTTGCGCGGGCGCACGAACTTGGGATGCACGTCATCATCGACCTCGTCCCCGGGCACACGTCCGAGGAGCACGCCTGGTTTCTGGAGAGCAAGAAGGTCGAGCGGAACGAGTTCTCCGACCGCTACATCTGGACGGACTATGCCTTTACGGGCATCAAGGACTATCCGTACATCGGCGGCGAGTCCCCCAGGGCCGGCGTCTACATGCTGAATTTCTTCAAATGCCAGCCGGCGCTGAACTATGGCTGGGGGAATCCGACGGAAAAGTGGCAGTGCTCCACGGACTCCGAGGCCGCGAAGGCCACTCGGGAAGCGCTCTTTTCCATTTGCCGCTTCTGGCTGGACCTTGGCTGCGACGGTTTCCGCGTGGACATGGCGGATTCGCTGGTGAAGCACGATGAGGACAAGGCCCTCACGGGGAAGATCTGGAAGGAGCTTCGGGCGATTCTCGACACGGAGTACCCGGAGGCGGTGATGGTTTCCGAGTGGAGCAACCCGCGGCAGTCCCTGACAAATGGCGGCTTCCATGCGGATTTCTACCTCGACCACGAGGGGAACGGCATCAGCCATTTGCTGCGCGCCTACGAGACCAGCTTTCCGGACCGCAGTATCCTCCGGGCGGGGAACAACGGGGACATTTACGACTTTTTGCGCGAGTATTTGCCGAAATATTTCACCACGCGGCGGGACGGGTACATCAGCTTCATCACCGGTAACCACGATACGCCGCGCATCGGCCGCTACATGGACGCGCAGGAGCTTCGCATCGCGATGGGCCTTCTCTTCTCGCTTCCGGGCGTTCCGTTCCTCTACTACGGGGACGAGATCGGGATGCGCTACGATGAGAACGTGCCCACGAAGGAGGGCGGCTACCAGAGGACCGGGAGCCGTACGCCGATGCAGTGGAACGGCGGGAAGAACCTTGGATTTTCGGAGGCGGATCCCTCGCTCCTCTACCTGCCGGTCGATGCGGCGACGGATGCCCCGACGGTGGCGGACCAGACGGCCGACCCCGGCTCGCTCCTTAACTTCGTGAAGGCCCTTTTTGCGCTCCGGAAGGCGGAGCCGGCTCTTCATGCGGACGGCGACCTTTCGCTGGTGTACGCGGCCCACGGGAAGTTCCCCTTCGTGTTCCGCCGGGGGGACATCCTCATTGTCTGCAATCCGTCGCTTGAAACCGTCACCCTCACCGAGGACGACCTTCTGCAATTTGCAAATGCGGTTGCCCGCGACGCGGAGGAGACCGCCCTGTACTGCCCCTACGAGTGGTCCGGCCCGGTGCTCGACCCCGTCAAATACCCGGCGAAGGAGCTTTTCGGGGACGGGCAGCGGCTTGTGCGGATGCCGCTCAAGGATCTTGGCGACGTTGCCCCCAAGGCGGAGGACGCGGAGGGAACCTTTGCGGAACGGGCCGCCCTCCTCGTGACCGGCGCCGTGCGTTGCGAAGGCGGGACCCTTACCATGGGTCCCCAGAGCTTTGCCCTTCTGCACTAACCCCCATTTGGGGACAGGTGAAAAATAGGTATTTGGTGGATCTGTTTTTAATCGCTTTATTATCAAAAAGTAAAAAGGGGTGTCCGCATGAAAAAAATCAAGAAATCCGTAAGCATCCTGTTATTGCTCATGATGGTGATTAGCTTGTTTGCCATTGTCCCCGTGACGGCAAATGCCGCGGGAGGCGTAGCGTATATCTACCGCTCATGGGATCCCGACAACCATGCGTTGATCGAAGAAACAAGGATGCGCACCGACTATACCGATCTGTCAACCTATACGCCGGGAAAAGATCACACCCTGACGCAAGGCTGGTATGTAGCGGCGAACGTGACCTTCGGACAGCTGACCACCACCGGAGACGTCCATATCATCGTTCCCAACGGCGTAAACATGAAATGCACGAAAGGCATCCTCGTCATACACAAGCTGAACATCTACGGCCAGCAGGGCGACGAAGGAATCCTGGATGTATCCAACTCTAAAAACGATTACGCCGCGATCGGCGGCTCCGATACTTTCGACGCTGGAGAGATCAATATCTTCGGCGGCACTGTTAAAGCGCAATCCAGCGATGACGCGGCAGGGATCGGCAGCGGCGAGAATCACGGATTTTCCTACATTAATATCTACGGCGGCAACGTCACCGCGATCGGCTCCGCATACGGCGCAGGCATCGGCAGCGGAGCTTCAGGAAAGTTCGGTACTGTCACGATCTACGGCGGCGATGTCACGGCGACCGGCGGTAAGCGCGGCGCGGGCATCGGCGGCGGCAACCGCTGCGACGGCAGCCATGTGTTTATTCTTGGCGGCACGGTCAAGGCGACCGGAGGCGTTTGGAGCGCAGGCATCGGCGGCGGCAACAAAGGTCTCGGAGGCGTGCTGAAAATCAGCGGCGGCTCGGTTACCGCAAAGGGCGGCGACGGGGGTGCGGGAGTAGGCGGCGGCGACGGCGCCTGCAGGCTGGATATCACCAATATATGGAGTACTGCCTTGAATTTCGAAATGTCCGCCGGTGAGCTCACGGCGATTGGCGGCGACGAAGCGGCAGGCATCGGCGGCGGCAATCAGGAAGAAAACAGAACCGACGGCTATATCAACATCTCGGGAGGCACGATCACCGCGACCGGCGGCAGGTACTACGGCGCGGGCATCGGCGGCGGCGACCAGCAAGAGAACAGCAGCCCCGTCACCATCACCGGCGGCAAGGTCACCGCAACCGGCGGCATCAACGCGGCGGGTATCGGCAGCGGCGACAAGGGCAGCAGCAGAGGGATCACGATCACCGGCGGCGAAGTCATTGCGAACGGCGGCACAAACGGCGCCGGTATCGGCAGCGGCAACGGCGCCGCATGCGGCACCATCAATATCAGCATCGAAGACTCGATTACCGCGCCTGACAGTAAAGACGGCACGGTTACGGCAACCGGCGGCACAAACGGCGCCGGCATCGGCAGCGGCAACGCATCCGAAAACGTAACCGTCAATATCGCAAAGGCAAGCAACGTCACAGCGTTCGGCGGCGAAGCCGCGGCAGGCATCGGCGGCGGCAATAACAAAACCAGCTTCGGCAATGTCACCATCAGCGACAGCGCCACCGTCGTCGCGGCCGGCGGCAGACGCGCCGCGGGAATCGGAGGCGGTGAGAAAGCCACCGCAGGCTCGGTCACCATCAACGGCGCCGACGACTTGCAGGCAGCCGGCGGCATCGGTGGAGCGGGCATCGGAAAAGGCAGCGGCACGGCTTCCGACAGCATCACCGTCACGATCAACGGCGGCATCGTCAGCGCGACCGGCGGAAATGGTCTGTTTAACGAGAGAGAGCAGATCAGCCTCAACTGCGCGCCCGCCATCGGCGGCAGCTCTTTTTGCGGCACCATCAATCTCAACAGAGGCAACATCACCGCGCTCGGCGCGCAGGATGATTATTATGACACAGGCGCCATCCACGCGATCAGCTATGGTCACGGGACCGCGATCGGCTCCAACAGCAGCAATCCGCGCACCGGCACCGTCAACATCACAGCCGGCGCGGTGATCGACACAAAGATAGAAGGATATGAGGCCGCGCCTTCCTATCACTATTACGCGAACGCGATCAACTTCATCGATACCGAAGAGGGCTGTTCCTGCGTGCAGTATGATTCTGCACTTGCCGCGTCTGCGGACAGGGCAAAGGCGTGCGGCTGGAAAGCCAGGGTAATCCATATCGAGCCCTGCAGGCACGGGGACTTTACCTGTGAAAACAAGGGCAGCGATCATCATAAGGTGATCTGCCTTTACTGCCCCTTTACCGACGAGGAACCGCACAACGATGTGCTGACGTCCTGGACATGGAGCAGCAATAATACGAAGGCTGCGGCAAGCTTCACCTGCGCAGCCTGCGGCAATACTGTTTCCGTTGAAGCGACCGTCGGACAGGAAATAGGCAGCGACGGAGACCGTTACACGGCGACTGCAGAACACAACGGCATAAGTTATACCACTGTAAGGATCACCAACACCGACGGCCAGATCGTTGACGACGGCGTCGTGATCACATGGAAAAACTCCGACGGCTCGATTATCCAGTCAAGTGTCGTTGCGTTGGGAGAAGTACCTTCCTGTGTGATTTCTCCCAAAAAACCCGGCGCGGATTCCGCCTCCTACGACCTTGTCGGCTGGTCGGACGGCGACAACTATTATATTAACGGCGATCCGGTCCCGGAAGCCAGAACCCAGACCGTCTATACACCGGTCTATAAATATCGGGAACAGACCGAGCCGTATATCGATGCCTCGGGCGAGTATATCCCCGGCAAGGAAAAGCATTATCTGATCAACGGCAAATTTTACGAAATCAATGAGGCAGACAGCAGCGTTGGCGTTGTTCGCGATTCGGTGGATGTCAGCTACTTTGTTTTTGAGCTTCTGGGCGACGACACCTACCGCATCAACAAATATACGGGTTCGACCGATAACCTGACCGAGCTGGTCATCCCCAAGAGCTACAAGGCCAAACCCGTTACCGTGGTCGGCGATGATTTACAAAACAAGCTGTTTCCCGACGAGACAATGCCGCGGCAGACGTTCACCCTCGTTTTGAATGAAAACATCACGACGATCGGCGCATATACCTTCTGGGGCGTGAAGGTCGCAAAAGTCACCGGCGATACCTCCGCGCTGAGCCATTTGCATCAATCCGCCTTCTCTTATTCAAACACTGCGGACGATCGTACGCTTGATATCCGTCTCGATTACCCGGGGATGATCGATGGCGCTCTCGATGCATTTGACGGTATGAACGTCACGGCGTGCGTGAAGCACGCGACGTATTTCAACAATGTTGCGAATCTTCATGCAAAAAGCCTCAGCTATGTATTCACGGACGCGCATAGGCTCACACAGGAGTGGCAATGGAATGACGATTACAGCTCCGCCGCCCTGACCTTAAAGTGCTCGGATTCAAGATGTGAGCTTCAAGAAACGTTTAACGCGGACGTCACAAGCAAAACGACCGAAAATAAAATCATCTACACCGCGGCCGTTGAGGCGATGGGCGAGAGGTATACCGATACGCGGGAGAAAAAAATCTCCAAGGTAACGGTCCTTGAAGCTGACCACGGAAAGATAGAAGCCAGCGTGCAGCGCGCGTGTGCCGGTGATCCGGTCCAGGTGACCGTCACCCCTGAGGAGGGCTGCCATCTCAGCAGCATCAGTGTCGTGAAGGATACAACGGTTCCACTGACGTATGTGATGGGCGGCACGGCGGACGGAGATGAAACCGCCGATAAGCTGGTCGATGGTAATAAATTCACGACGTGGAGCCAGCGCGGTGCAGCCGATATCTTCCTGAAGGCAGAACAGGCGGTGAAAATGGTCAGCTACAGCCTGACCACCGGCAATACCGCGGCCGAGCATCCGGAAAGCAACTGGGGCAGTTGGACGATCTGCGGGGCCAATTTTGCCAGTGACAGCGATATGACAGAGCATGCCTATGAAGAAAGCTATTGGGAAAAATTAGACGAGAAGCTTGATGACACGTCGCTGCCGGCGGTGAATAATCAGACCTGCGATTTCACACCGGACGTACCCCCATCGGGAGATTATCAGTATTATCGGATCACAGTCTCCGTCAAAAACGGCGCCGACTTCATCCAGATGTCGGAATTCGAGCTGAAAACCGAGGAGGCAGACGTTGCGCTCACCGGCGAAGGCAACAGCCGCAGCTTTACCATGCCGGAGTATCCCGTCCTTGTCAGCGCCGCGTTTGAAGCAGACTTGCACACGGTCACATGGCTGGATGAGAACGGCACAGAGCTTGCAAAGGACGAAAATGTTCCCTACGGAAGCAGGCCGGAATACAAAGGCATTACCCCGTCCAGGACA
>CADCQU010000110.1 GCA_902803635.1 uncultured Lachnospiraceae bacterium
CCATGACCGTCAAATGGAAGACAAATGCCAAGGCCGCCGGCTACCAGGTCCAGTACAGCCTGACCAGCTCATTTGCCAAGAAAAAGACGGTCACCGTCAAGGGCGGGGACACCATCGGCAAGAAAATCGCGAAGCTGACCAAGGGCAAGACCTACTACGTCCGCGTGCGGTGCTACAAGACCGTAGGCGGAACCGCCTACTATTCCGCCTACGGCTCCGCCAAGGCGGTGAAGATTACAAAGTAAAGAACATCTCTGGTCTATATGTGGCTGATTTTTGTCACTCGCCCGTAGCCAGACAGCGAGTGTCTGGCTCGGGTGTAACCAGTAACTCCCTCTCTTCAAAAATACGCGCCGCAGGCAGTTTCCGCAACAATCGGAAATCTACGGGGTCGAGATCCGCACCCAGGACGAGGTTGCCGTCTATGCCAGACGCCTGCAGGAAGAGGGAGCGCGGAACGTTCTGGTCTCCATGGCCGGGGACGGCGCCGTTCTGATCGATGAGAACGGCCAGGAGTACCGCTCGAAAGCCCCGAAGGGAAAGCTCCGCAACTCCGTCGGCGCCGGGGATTCCATGGTGGCCGGCTTCATCGCCGGGTACCTTGCCAACGGCAGCTACGAGGAAGCCTTCCAAATGGGCGTCTTCACCGGAAGTGCCAGCGCATTTTCCGACAACCTGGCCACAAAAGAGGAAGTCCTCGCCTTAATGGCCCAGAACGCCCAAATCTAACCCGAAAAAATTTTTAAAAAAAATAAAAAAAGTGCTTGCATTTTCCAAAGACCGTGTTATAATAGGTCTTGCGCTGAACAAAGAAAGAAAAAACGAAGCGCGAAACGCATCTCTAGCTCAGTTGGTAGAGCACCTGACTCTTAATCAGGGTGTCCAGGGTTCGAGTCCCTGGAGATGCAGAACGGAAAGAGGCGTTTTCCAATGGAAAACGCCTCTTTTTCATTGCTTTGGAAGAAGCGTGATTAAATCCATTTACAGAAGCAAGTTCCGGAGCTGAAATTATTCAGCACAGCTCTCCCGAAACGCTTCCAGCCTCTGTTTTCCATGATTCGGAAACACCTCCGACGTATAAGAGCCCTTCCTTCCGAGGATTGCGTCGATATTCCGATTGGCAATCCGTTCCATTTGCCTGACACGCTCCCTTGGAAAAACGACATCGCCCCGGAAGGAGAACGTAAAGCCTTTCAGCTTAATCAAATCCGCCCTTATTCCCAGCCAAAGCACCCGTTGCGCGGTAGCCGTAAAGTTTTCCCCAATGCCGCTCCTCATTCTCCTCGTCTCCCAGGTACCCCTTGTAGTCCTCCAGGCGTTTTTCGGCGTAGGCCCTCGCATCGGTCTCGCAGGCCTGCTCGTAATATTCGTCAAAATCGGTCTGGCCGTGGTTGTAGTGTTTGAATTCGTAGGCATACTCGCGCACCCTCTCGAAGACGATGAGGTTCTTGTATTTTTCGTCCAGCCTCTCGTAGAGCTCCACCAGCGAATCCTGCATAGCGTGATAGGTTTCATGGCAAATGATGTCCAGCGCCTCCCATGCGGTGCTGATCCGAAGCACATCCGTGTCAATCAGGATTTCAAATCGGTCTTGGTCGTAGTATCCCAGCGTACCCATGGAAAGCGGCACGATTCCAAGGCAAAGATCGTTGGAAATCCCCAAATGCGCCCTCTCCCGCTCCATTACCATTCGTATGACCTCCAGACGTTTGTCCACGGTCAGAGAATCCCAGACCTCCTGGCGGAGCATTTGCAGGCCCTCCTGCTCTCCCACGGCCTCCTCAACGACGGGCCGCTGGACGGACGTTTCCCGAAAATATACTATTGTATACACGGATAAAAGAAGGAGAAAGGCAATCCCAATGATGCGTTTCGCCGAAAACAGGGTAAGCTCAAGCCTGCGGAAAATGACGCGCTGGCGCCGTGCTCTCCGTCTGGACGGCCTTATCCTCCTCAGCTCGATTGGCCGGAGAAGAACGAACAGGCCGAAAATGTCGGCAAGGATGAACGTGACAAGGAGGACGCACCGCGTAAAGCCCGTCAGAGGGTACACGCAGGTGAAGGCAGCATAGAGACCGTAGCCCCACAGAAGGTCGAAAAAGACGGTCCAACCATTGAGGCCTCGCTTGTAGTTCAGGGCGATGCCAAGGACGCAGCTGCCCACCAGGAACGCCAGGAGAACCCAGCGGGATTTCGCGAAGGAAAGGTTGCCATAAGGCTGGAAGCTCGTCTTCGTATAGATGATCCAGGTGATCAGCCCCCAGAAAATGTGCTCCCGGACAAATCGCCTTTTTCCCATTGTATTTTTTCTTCGCATAACCTCCCCTCCTTTCCAGCAATTTTCGACCTATGCGGTTAGTCCATAATTCCGATGAAACGATGCCTCCGTATGCAGAAAACGATCCTGTAAACGTTTTTTCTTTAATAATACTATAACCTTTTTTTAATATAGAAGCGCGAGCAGCGGGATGGTGACCACGGAGACGATGGTGGTCATGGCGGTGACCTTGTTAATCTCGTTGCCGCTCCCGCCGTACTCCTCGGCGAGCATCCCGGCCAGGCTCGCAACGGGCATGGACAAGAGCAGATAGAAGACCCGTTTCACCTCCTCGTCAAATGGCAGCCCCCGGAAGAGGAGGATGCCTGCCGCAGGGATGACGAGCATCTTGAGGATGGTAAAAATATAGTTCTCAGGAACGCGGAAAATCTCGCGCAGCGGCAGCTGGGCGAGCGACCCGCCGATGAGGATCATCGAGAGCGGGATGCAGGCATTTCCCATGTAGGTGCAGAAATCCTGAACCGGCGCAGGCACCGGCGGGCGAAACAGGAAGAGCAAAATCGCGATGAGGCTGCTGATCGTCCCGATATTAATGATCCGGCGCGGCTCAAAACGCCGCGGAGCCGAAGCCTGACTCTTTGACAAATGTTGCCCCGTCGATGCTTCTGCGGCGCTCTCCGACAAATGTCTCTCCGCCGAGGTCTTCGCGGCGGTCTCCTCCGTTCTGTCCTTGGTAAGACCGCTGGCGAGGTAGATGCCGTAAGTGTAGGCGAGTACATTGAAGACAAGCATATAGAAGACGACGTAGAGGACGTACTGCGGGCC
>CADCQU010000111.1 GCA_902803635.1 uncultured Lachnospiraceae bacterium
AAGGTAGAGTCCCTCCATCGGGGAGGCGAAGTGGTCGAGCTCCACCTTGAGCCCGTTTTCCAGTGGAAGCACGTAGCGCGTCTTTTTTATGATCCGCCCCTCGGCCTTGGTCAGGAGCCGCAAAAAGGCCAGCTCATCGATCGGCAGATTCATCTCCTCCCTCGCCATCAGCCCGCTTCCCTTCACGGTCAGCTCATACCGCTTGCCCTGCTGCCGGATGCGGATCACCGGCGCCGTACTGATGTAGGCCTGGCAAATGCTCTCGCCCTTTACGCCTCGAAGGTCCGGAACCTTTTCTACAAGCCATTTTCTTTCGATTTCCATAAAATTCTCCTTACAGTTCCCTCGCCCTCTGGGCGGCAGCATGAACAGCCTCGATGACTGCGCTGCGGAACGCATTTTTCTCTAAGGCCGCGACGCCCGCGATAGTCGTCCCCGCCGGGGAGCAAACCATGTCCTTGAGCTCACCAGGATGTTTTCCGGTGGCGAGCACCGCCTTCGCGCTGCCAAGCACCGTCTGCGCCGCGAAGTGCAGAGCCTGCGCACGGGGCATCCCCTCCGCAACGGCCCCGTCGGCCAGGGCCTCAATGAACATAAAAACGAAGGCCGGCGAGCTTCCGCTCACGGACGTGACCACGCTCATCAGCTTCTCCGGTACCTCCTCCGCTTCGCTAAAGGCTCGGATGACCGAAACGGCCAGCTCCAGCTGCTTTTTTGAGACATTTGCGTTCGGGCAGTAGCCAGTAATGCCTTCCCCCACAAGCGCCGGCATGTTCGGCATCGCGCGGACAATCGAAACGTCGCCGAGGCCATTTGCCAGCTCCGCAAGCGATTTTCCCGCCATGATTGAAAGGACCACCTGCCCCTCCGCAAGGTTCCAGGAAAGCTCGGGGGCAATCTGCGGAAACACCTGCGGTTTCACGGAGAGAAGCACAAGATCCGCCCCTGAGAGCGCGTCCGCGTTCGAGGCGGTCGTCTTAATGCCCAGCTCCCGCTCGGCCTTCTCCCGCGCCGGGACAAAGGGGTCCGCCGCCAGGATGTCCTCGGGCTTCGCGATCCCGCTCTTCAAAACGCCCCGCAAAATCGCCGAGGCCATATTTCCGCAACCAATAACACCGATTTTCATCTTCAAATCCTCCACTTCCGACCCCTCTCAGTCGGCTTCGCCGACAGCTCCCCCTGAGGGGGAGCCAAGGTAGTGTCCGTATATTTTCAACATCAGCTTCTCTGCTGCCGCCCCCTCTCAGTCGGCTTCGCCGACAGCTCTCCCTGAGGGGGAGCCATGTTTCAGTCTTCCTCCAACGTTTTCTCGCGCACTATCGTGGGAATGTAGACCAGGGCGTAATCGCCCGCATTTCCCTTCTCCGCGAGCGAGTCCACCGCTCTCATGACCGCCGTGGTCAGGGAGTTTATCTCCAAGACGGAAGCCGCATCCACGCTGCCTTTCGTAAGCAGTTCCAGGATGTTGTTCTCTCCTATCATGCAGTACACCTTAATATCATTCCGCCCCAGCTTCGCAAGCACCTCGCTGGCGTCGCTCGCCGCAATCGTTGACCCGCAGAGCACAAGACGAAGGTCCGGGTACAGGTAGAGGATGTCGGCTAATTTGGAATAGCTCTCCGCCTCGTCGGGTGTGAGGTAATACATGGAGTCGGCACGGGTTAGTTTTGCCATCTGGGTATAATCCAGAACCTCGTCAAATTGCGCCGCCAGATCGTCCAAATCTGAGTCTGTCCCCACGTATAGGTAGCTTCCATCCTCTTCCGTATAGGCCGCCAGCCAGGCCAGCTCCCGTACGCCAGAGGACTCGTCCGGGAGGATTGTCGCCACGGGCGTAATCCCCTCCGGCCCCATATCCCCAAGGCAAATGCAGCGGATGCTCGCATTTCGTATGCTTTCCAGACACTCTTCCGAAAGCTCCGTTAGCGGGAGCTCGAAGATGACAGTTCCCGCCCCGTCCCCGATGGCCTTCATAAACGCGGCCTCCGCCTTTTCTTTACTTCGTTCGCAAAAGCAAACCACAACCTCGCAGCCAAATGACTGAAGCCCTTCCTGAATCGAGTTGGCCTTCTCCTTTGCAATCTCCGTATCTTCTTCCATGATTACGTAAACCGTCCGCGCCTGCCGCAGAATTTCCATCTCGTTGTCATCCAACGTCGTGGGTTCCCTGTGGAAGAGCTCGTCAAGGAAAAACGGCTTTTTCCGTTTCCCTTCCGACCTGGAGTCGGTGCTCTCCCCGCTGGAAACGGTACTTTCTCCGCCGGAACCTGTCCCCTCCGTCCCGGAAATGCCTCCGTCCGGGGAACCTTCACCTCCACTTCCATCCTCAGGATGGGCGTTTCCCCCATAGAAATCGGCCTCCTCCGACGTGAAGGGGAATACCTCCTCGCCGATGACCTGCCGGGGACCGCCGGAGGGGTGTGGAGATGTTTCGGGAGAAATCTCGTAGGAGGACGAGTCCACCAGAACCGTGGACTCCCGCTTTTTCCC
>CADCQU010000112.1 GCA_902803635.1 uncultured Lachnospiraceae bacterium
ACCTTACGGGATTCTTCGCTTCGCTCAGAATGACAAGCCGTTCACGAGGAAAAACAGTCCTATTTTAGGGGCTACCTGAACTGTAACGCCTATTTCACGCGCCCGCATTCGCTCTTGGAACGCAGGCCTTCATTCTGGTCCACTTTCCATAGTCAGGCCTACTTTTGCTTCTCCTCTTAAAACACCGCACCTTCACGCCGTACTTCTTATCGGCCAAGAGTCCCTGAATCTCGATTTTGAAGTCCGGGACTTCCACGACCACTGTTTCCCATTTCGAAGAACCCTTCTTTCGGTAGGCAATCTGGTACCCGGAAATGCCCGCATAGGACTGGTTCTGAACCGTGACAGTAATGCTGCGAACTCCCGGAGAAACAGATCGGATGATGGCCTTTGGCGGATCCTCCATTGTCGCTTTCTGAGAAAGCTTAAGCTTGCTCCAGGCCCCGTAGCACCTGGTGGAATCGGTTAGCCCCTCCCGCTTTTTCTTGGGCACGTTTATGTAGGCGCAGGCCTGCACCTCGTAACACTTCTCGGCTTGCAGCCCCTCAAAAACAACCCGCCTCTTCCCGCCGGATACGGTAAGTTTCTTCCACTTATTCACCATAGATCCAGCCTCGCGGACACGTACAAGGTACCCGTCGATTCCGGTAGAATAGTCATTCCGCATCGTCACGGCCACGCCAGCCTCTCCAACCTCAATCTTCGAGATGGCCGCCTTCTTCGGCAGGATGGCAAAATACTTCCGCAGCGTGACGTTGCCTTCTTCTGGATTCTGGAACCATTCTGTCCTTTCCACACGCGCCATGCCAACCCCACATTTGACATTATCTTCATAAAAAAGTTTATAGTGAATATAGTTCGCGAGCCGCAAATTCCCATACTTCGGAAAGACGCGGACATCCGGACGGATTGCCCACCCTGTATAGACAAACCGGTTGCCCCCTGTCAGCTCCATCCTCGATGCGCAGGTGTACTCCACGATGATTGGGAGAGTGCTTGTGCCGACGCCCTCCACATCCACCAAAAGGTACGTCCTCCCGGGACTCTTCGCGCGTATCTCCGCACTGTCATAGTCCGTCCGGACAATCTCCGCCACCTGCTCGCCGCCAGCGGCAAGGGTCCAGGTAATGCGCGGCCGTCCCAGGGACACGCCGGCAGGACCGACAAAGGAAAGCGACACCCTATCCTCATAAATCCTGTTCAGTTCAAGAATACCGTCCGAGGATTCCTCCCAGTGTGCAACCGTACGTACATTCCTTGAGAGGGGCGTTCCGAAAGCCTTGATGGGAAGATTATCGTAAGCGATTCGTTCCTCAGGCTCCCTGATGTACCAAATGCCACCGTTACCAATGGAACGGACAGCCGTAGACTCCAAATCCTCCCAGCCACCATTCCGGAACACAAAGCTCTCCCCCCGGTTGATGACTCCGGACCGCCAAAATGTCTGGTCTTCATAATGCTTTTTTTCACCTATGTGATAGCTCAAGCGGTAATTTTTGGCATCATCGAGCTGCGTTACCACGACGGAAAAAGCCTGCCCTTTCTGCAAGGATACCGGTTTTTCAAGGGAAACGCGGTGGTAGCCTCCATAGGCAAATGTGTTCACCTGGGTTGCAACGCGGACGCCATCCTCCGGGTTCTGGTAGCCCTCCCGGAGGATGTACACGTCAAAGCGTACCTTCGTCCCCGGTGCGCTCGTCTCGCAGGCGACAGCCTGCAGGAGTTCGCCGTTTTCCGCGCAAAAGACATTGCTCCCCTTTATTTTCTCCTTCATTTGAAGCGCCCTGAGCTTATTCACCGGCATGCAATCGTACTGGTGGACAATCTCCCCCTTCGCCTCCCCAAAGACGAAAGCCTCAGGGGAGCGGATGCATTTGTCGTAGTAGGAAAGCCAGTAATATCCGGAATTCACATATTCCGTCCCCCCCTTTCCATCATCCCGTGGGACGAGGATACCGAAATCGGCATCTCCCCGGTTCGGGAAGTCCTCCTCGCCGGATCCCCAGCTATTTTTCACCAGCCAGGCGCCATTTCCCTTCGGCGGAACGTCGGGAAGGAAGTTCTCCTTCGGGTAGTTGTCATCCCAGCCGACAATCGTCACAACATGATTGGCAGCATTACCGCCACCCCAGTTATAGTGTGCCCAGTTCTCACTGAAAAACTCCAATGTTCCATCTGAAAAAAACACGGACTCGACTTCATCATCGGGATCAACATCGGATCCATCATCGGCACCATCATAGGCAAAGATAGTTACGGCACGTTTGGCAAGAAGCTGCTGCTTGATGGCCGCCATCCCCGCCTCAGCAGCCACCTTCCCATTATCGTAATACCCCAGAAAGGGCAACTCATAAGCTTCCAGGAGGGTATAATCATGCGTAAAGCGCTGGGCTTCGTCCATCGACCAGTCATCATTCGGGCTGTAGCAGACATCCTCAAATTTCCCGTTCACGAGGTGTTTTTCCGCGATGTCATCCTTCCCGTGCCAGGCAAAGCCCTCCCGCGACTCCAGGGACGGTCCCACGCCCATTGCAAAGACGTTGCTCGCCACGAAGGCCTCGTCCCAACCGTCATCGAAAAGTCCTGTCGTAGTCGTTTGAATTGTCTGAATCCCCTCCCCGCACTGCGAATGGGAGGCGTCCGCGATGGGGACGTAGGTAAAATAGGCAAGCTGCTTCTCCGAAAGGTCCAGTGTCTTGTACGCCTCCGGATCGTCCGCAAGGACGGAACCCAGGATGCTCGTCTCCGCCGCAGCGATGGCCGCAAAGCTCCAGCTGTTGTCAAAGGGGCTCTGGCTCTTCACGCTCGTCACGTAGCAGCGGTCGCCCTCTCCGTCCCCGTCCGTATCCACGCTCCGAAGGTCAAACGCTGCGGGATATTGCTTGCTCTCTGCAAGAACCTTTGCCATCGCCTCCTCGGAGGTGAAGGCAAATGGCTCCTCCACATACTCGGTGACTGCTCCCTCTCCCGCCAACGTCTCTTCTCCGGCAAATGCCTCCTCCGAGGCCTCCTCTTCCCCGGCAAATGCCGCCCCGCCCGAAATTGCCTCCTCCGCTTCCTCAAATGCCGCCGCGTCTTCCGAAAGGCTTCCTTCCCCGGCCAGCCACGGAGCATCCTGCGAAAGCGGCTCCCATTTGGCAAGGGCAGCCTCCGCCTCCTCCGAACGCGGCTCCTCCACATAGGTCGCCTCGTCCAGGACGACCAGCTCCGGCAGGCCATCCGCCGCCGTCTCGGCCCGCGCCGGCTCCGCCGCCGTCAACGAGCCCGCGCAGAGCGCCAGCGAGAGCATTCCCGCGCAGATTCTCTTCCAAACCTTTCGTTCTCCCT
>CADCQU010000113.1 GCA_902803635.1 uncultured Lachnospiraceae bacterium
GGATTCTTCGTCGCTTTTCATTTTTCCCCCATCGCCGTAGGCGATTCGATTCTGGGATGTCCGAAGGACGCGCTCCTCAGAATGACAGAAAACGTGACTTTGTGGATCAACCGTACAGGTAGAGTTTTTTCCTTTATCTTGGCGCGCAGAAGGCAGCCGTGCCTTCTCCTCCGACAGAAATGTCTTTGGAGTGGCTTCAAGGGTAGCGGGCATTCTTCATTTCAAATGGGGTTGGTTGACCGGAACCCCCGTTTAGGCCGCCTGGGTTTCCAGGACATTTTTGTACGCGACAGCCGCCGTGTAGTAGTCGTACAGGGCGCTCATGACATTTCTCGCGGGGTCATTTGCATCCATGCAGGTGTAGGCATAGGACAGCGTGGAGACGGACAACGTGGAATCACCGGTCGCGGTCGTAACGGTGATGGAGAACATTTGCCCGAGGAGGTGGGCGGCGATGCTGGAGATCGTGAGCCTATAGCGACCGTCCGAGGTCCTGGTGACTTTGAGCGGCGTCTCGGTCTCCCCGACAAGGAGCTTTGCGCTCAGCGTGCCTTTATAGTTATCCTGTGGCCGGAGGTACAGGTTGATCGCCGTGTCCGTGTCGAGGGTGAGGGAGAGGCTGACCGATTGAAGGTCCGCCGCCTGCAGGCTTTTTTGCGTGGCAAATGCCAGAAGATCGTTCTGGGTGAGGCTGTAGCTTTCCTTGTAGTATTTTTTCATGGCCACGTGGTCGGTTCCAAGCGTCCACGGCTTTTTCGAGTACTGCGAGAGGAAAAGCTGGGCGTGGTAGCCGTAGTCGTTGATGGCCTGGATCAGGGTGCGGAGTTCTTCACCATTCGTTTCCGCGGAGGAGAGGAGCTGTGTGAGATAATCCTCCACCGTGTATTCGGAATCCTTCGTATATTCGGTCCCGTCGACCGTGTAATGGAAAATAGCCCGGATGGAGTCTGCCATTTCGATGGAGTTGACATGGCCGGTGAAGCCGTAGAGCCGCCCATCGCTGTTTCGGTGCTCCGGATCAAAGCGGTCGATCTCTGCATTTGCCGTGTCACCGTTGACGATGAATTCCATGTAGCTGTCCGTGTAATCGCAACCCGGGATCTCCGGGAGCTTCAGGTAGAAATTGACACCAATCTGGCCGCTCAGAAGGAGGCTGTTCTTCACTAAGGAAGGCTCGTCGTCCGAAAAATCGTCGTAGTAGGAACGCACGTAGTCCGAGTTGGAGGTGGGGTAGGCCGTGGTAAATGTCTCGTCTTTATACTCCGGATCCTTGAAGTGGTCCCGGCCCATCGTATCCTCGCCCTTCAGGAAGTAATCCCAGCAGTAATAACTCGGATCGTAAGGGTTCGTGGGGTCGTCCCAGGTCACGTCCACATAATAGTATTGCCCGCCGAGTTTGACGATGTTCCAGGCGTGCCTCTCGCTGCCTTCCTGGTTGACGGCTGTCCCCGTTATCACTCGCGCGTCAATTCCGGCTTCCAGGCACATGCTGTAGAAGAGAACCGCATACCCCTGGCAGACGGACGTATGGTCGATGAGCGCCCCGTAGGCGGTGTACTGAGTCTTGTAGGTTTCGTTCCCGAGGTGCTCGTAATCGTAGGTGACGTTTTGGCAAATGTAATCGTGGATGGCTTTCACTTTCTCGTAGTCCGATTTTCCGTCGAGGTCCAGGTCGCCCATCACTTCGCCAAGCTTCTCGGTCACGGCCTCCTCCTCTTCGGAGGTGGTGTAAAGCGTAAAATTATATTGGAGACACAAAGTGCCGGTCATTACATTATCGCGTACGGATAATCCTTTTGCCGCCCAATGAGATGAATAGCCACCAAACTGGTACGATAGATAGTCGCCTTCGTTGGGAAGTCCGGTGTGAGCCAGGGCTTCTCCCCTGATGGCTTGCACGGCAAAATCCGCAATATCATAGATTTCCTGTGGGTATTTATTTGAGGGAAAACTTAAAGCCAGTTTTATTTCGAACGTGCTTTCCCGCTGCAAGAGGTAGTCTCGAATGGTTTTTCCAATCTTGTCCGTACTATCGACCTCAGTGGAAGGCATTTTCTGTTCATACCATTCCCCGGTTCCGGCCAGCTTTTCCTCTGGGACGATCGTATCTCCGGCAGGAGCGTAGGGGTTGGCCACGTAAGTGGTCGTCGGCCCGTCGAGTGACAGGGAATCCGGGAGGGCTGCGGAGGAATTGTCATTTGCGGAAGCGGATTCCTCCACGGCGGCCGCTCCGGCCATTGCGTCCATGCCGGTTGCTGCGTCCGCTTCGACTGCTGCGTCCGTGTCGATTGCTGCTTCCGCGCTTGCTGCTGCGTCTATGCCAGCCGCTGAAACTGCGGCCGGCCCCGTCACTGCCATGCAGACGGCTAACAGAATGCCAAGAATCTTTCTTTTCATAAGGAAACCTCCTTTTTGTGTGCTTGTCCGATGTGTTTCCTAACTCCCATTATACCATACCTTCGTGGACTGGTCACGTGGACATTTTTAGAAATGGATGAGGTTATCGTGAGGAGGTGTTACGTTACAAGAAAATAGAGTAAGTTGACGCTCTTGCTGTTGACGGGAAGGGGAGAAGAGGAGTATATTAGACAGTGATTAAAAAGTTTTTTAAATAGTTATGTTGAGGAGGAGAGGGAAATGACGGGTACGGTTTCAACGGCATCTCTGGTGGGGATGGTGTTTACAATTTTCGTGAGCTTTGGTCTGCCAATTGCCGCTGCAATCTTTGCAAAAAGGAAGCTGAAGGCGAAGATGCTGCCGATTTTGATCGGAGCGGGGACATTTGTCGTATTCGCGCTCATTCTGGAATCCGCTCTGCATTTGACAATGCAGAATGTCTTCGGTGAGCAGCTGCTCGGGAATGTCTGGTTTTACGCCCTATACGGGGGGCTGGCCGCGGGGCTTTTTGAGGAGACGGGCCGTTTTCTGGCCATGAAGCTCCTGATGAAAAAGACGTTGTGCAAGGAAAATGCGATTATGTACGGGGTTGGGCACGGAGGCATCGAGTCCATCATGGTTGTCGGCCTGTCATACATTTCCAATCTCATTCTTTCCTTTATGATTAACGGGGGGCAGCTGGAGGCGATTCTCTCCGGTGTCGAAGAACCCCTACGTACCGAGGTGGAGGCACAGCTCTCCACGCTCTGGACGACCCCGGCCCTCGATTTCTATCTGGCCGGTGTGGAGCGGGCGGCTGCATTTGTCCTGCAGCTTTGTCTCTCGTACCTCGTGTACCGGGCAGTGCGGGAAGGGAAGGCGGTTTTCTATATTCTGGCGATGGCCATCCATTTTGCGGTGGATGCGGGGACCGTCCTGCTTATGCAGGTGCTGCCGATTTATGCTGTCGAGGCGATTCTGGTGGTTGTGATTGTCGTCTTCTTGGTGGTTGTGGTGAAAGAGTATAAGAAGGAAGCGGCGCCTGTGGGGGATGGGGAACGCTGAAAAAAATAAAAAAGGGTATTGACAGGAGAGCGAGGAGGGTGTAAAATGCGTATTGTTGTTGAGGAAAGCAACAGCAAATGCGCGAGTGGCTCAGCGGTGGAGCACCACCTTGCCAAGGTGGGGGTCGCGGGTTCGATCCCCGTCTCGCGCTCTTAAAAAATTCCGGATTGACCAGAAGGCCGATTCGGGATTTTTTTTATTCTGCTTTTGGCCTCCACTTTTTTGCGGAATGTCCCTTTTCCGTATTTGACGAAAGGCGGCAAATGGTTTACAATAGGGGATTACAAGGAGGGACTGCGCTTTGCGCGGCCGAAGGGTATGCGACTGTCGAAAGTATTGGAAAGATTGGAAGTTCTGAGGCTTTTTACGGCTGGGTCCGAAACGGAATTGGACCCGGAGATTTCCGCCGTGGTTTTTGACTCGCGGAAGGTGGTGCCGGGGTGCCTCTTTGTCTGTATTGTGGGAAACAACACGGACGGGCACAAATACATCCCGGACGTGGTCGCGGCCGGGGCGGCCGCCGTCCTCGTGGAGGCGGGGCATTTGCCGGAGCTGTTGCCGGAGGGGGCCGTCTATGCCGAGGTGGCAAATACCCGGCGGGGTCTTGCGCTGGCCTCGGCCGCGTGGTTCGGCTATCCGGCGGAGCATTTGCCGGTGATCGGGATTACGGGGACGAAGGGGAAGACGACGACGACCTACATGGTGAAGGCCATCCTCGATGCCGCCGGGATTCCAACGGGCCTTATCGGGACGATTGAGATTATCATAAAGGACGAGCATATCCACGCGACGCACACGACGCCGGAGTCCTATTTCGTGCAGGAGTACCTTGCGCGGATGCTGGCGGCGGGCTGCAAGTGCTGCGTGATGGAGGTGTCCTCGCAGGCACTCATGCTGGACCGTACGGCGGGGATTCCCTTCGAGATTGGCGTCTTTACGAACCTTGGCCGCGACCATATCGGGAAGGGAGAGCACAAGGATTTCGAGGATTACCTGCACTGCAAGAGCCTTCTTTTCAAGCAGTGCAAGATTGGCCTCGTGAACCTGGACGACCCTTACGTGCAGCGGATTCTGGAGAATGCCACCTGCCGCGTCGAGACCTTTGGCGTGGACAGCGAGGATGCAAATCTTCGCGCGACAAATATTGAGCATATCCACGAGCCTGGATACCTGGGGGTACGGTTTGAGGCGGTTGCAGGAAGCGTCCCAACGGCAGGATTGGCCGGGGATGCGGAAGAGTCGGCTTCGAAGGTGGCCGGGGATTCTTCGTCCGATTTCCATTTGTCGGTTACCCTGCAGATTCCGGGGAAGTTCTCCGTCTACAACGCCCTCACGGCTATTGGCATTTGCCGGCATTTTGGCGTTCCGGCGGATGTGATGAAGGAGGCTCTGGCAAATGCCCGCGTCCGGGGGCGTGTGGAGCTGGTTCCGGTTTCCGACAAATACACGCTCCTCATTGATTACGCGCATAACGCGATGGCTCTGGAGAGCCTTCTGAAGACGCTCCGCGATTATCATCCGCACCGGCTGGTTTCGGTCTTTGGCTGCGGAGGAAACCGCGCGACTGACCGGCGTTTTAAGATGGGCGAGGTTTCCGGGAAGGAGGCGGATTTCACGATCATTACCTCCGACAACCCGCGCTTCGAGGAGCCGGAGGCCATCATGGCGGACATCCGCACGGGCATGCAGAGGACGAACGGCAAGTTCATCGAGATCGTGGACCGCAAGGAAGCCATCGCCTACGCGATTGCCCACGGCGAGCCCGGCGACATCATCGTCATTGCCGGCAAGGGCCACGAGGACTACCAGGAGATTCGCGGCGTGAGGTATCCGATGGATGACCGGGAGCTGGTCCGGGAGATTCTGGAAGAAGGGAAGGCGCTTCTCTGAGCGTCCGATGAAATCCGGAAAATTACGAGGGGGACGGCATGGAAAAACAGAATCTTTCTCCTCGTTTTGCGGAGGTGATTGTTGACCTTACGGTGGAGGAGCTGGACCGGCCCTTCACGTACAGGATTCCTGCGGAGCTTGGCTCTTCGGTGGCTCCCGGGGTTCGGGTGAAGGTCCCGTTCGGGAGGCGGGAGATTTTCGGCTATGTCATCCGGCGGAAGGATACGGCGGACATTCCGGAGGAGAAGCTCCGGGACATCCTCGCGGTGACCGTGGGGGGCGAGACGGCGGAAGGGCGGCTGGTCGCGCTCGCGGCCTGGATGAGCAAGACCTATGGCGGCGTGATGGCCCTGTCGCTCCGCACCGTGTTCCCCATGAGGCGCAAAATTGCCGGAAAAACGGTTCGCTTTGTCTACCTGACGGATCCGGAGAAGGCCCTTATATATAAGAAGAAACTCACCTCCCGTCAGGTTTCCCGTGCAAATGTCCTCGACGCCCTCCTTTTGGAGGACGGCCAGACGGCGGAGCGGCTCTTTTCAGAGCAGGGCGCGAGCCTTGCGGTACTTCGCGGGATGGAGAAGGACGGCATCGTAAGGATTACCGAAAATGAACAGCTCCGCCGGGTGACCGAGGGGGTGGAGCAAATAAGGAAAGATGTGCTCACCCCGGAGCAGGCGGACGCGGTACGGAGGATTCGCAGAGAGTGGGGGGCTAACCCCGCAAACCGCCCCGTCCTTCTGACGGGGGTGACGGGGAGCGGGAAGACGCTGGTCTACATGGAGCTCATCGCCGACGTGCTCGCACAGGGCCGCGAGGCCATTTGCCTGATTCCGGAGATTGCGCTCACTGACCAGACGGTCCGCCGCTTTGTCGCCCGCTTCGGCGACAAGGTTTCGTTCCTCCACTCGCGGCTCTCCGAGGGCGAGCGCTACGACCAGATGCGGGCCGCGCGGAGCGGAAAGGTGCGCGTTATGGTCGGCCCGCGTTCCGCGCTCTTTACGCCCTTCCCGCACCTTGGCCTCATCGTCATCGACGAGGAGCACGAGGACTCCTACCGCTCGGAAATGACCCCGCGCTACGATGCGAGGGAGGTCGCCGCCGAGCGCGCCCGCATGGAAGGGGCGCATTTGCTGCTCGGGTCGGCCACGCCCTCCATTGAGTCGGCCTACGCGGTGTCGGAGGGGGAGTACCTGGGTGTTCATCTGCAAAACCGCTACGGCGGGGCGCATTTGCCGGAAACCGTGATCGTCGATATGCGCGAAGAGCTGATGGCCGGGAACCGCAGCATTTTCTCCGCCGCGCTCCGGAACCGTTTAGAGACGGTTCTGGCAAATGGCGAGCAGGCGATGCTGTTCCTCAACCGCCGGGGCTACGCGGGCTTTGTCAGCTGCCGCGCCTGCGGCCACGTTGTCAAATGCCCGCACTGCGACGTGTCGCTAACCCGCCACAGCGACGGGACGCTCCGCTGCCACTATTGCGGGCACCAGATACCCGAATACAGAAAATGCCCGTCCTGCGGTTCCCCGTATATTGGGGGAATCTCCATCGGGACGCAGCAGGTGGAGGAGCTGGCGGCGAAGGCATTTCCGGGGGCCAGAATCCTCCGGATGGATCTCGATACCACGAAGGGTAAGGAGGGCCACGGGAAGGTTCTCGGGGCCTTCTGGCGCGGCGAGGCGGACATCCTCATCGGGACGCAAATGATCGTGAAGGGGCATGATTTCCCCAACGTCACGCTCGTCGGCGCCCTGATGGCGGATTTGTCGCTCGCGGCCGCCGACTTCCGCTCCGGGGAGCGGACATTTGCCTTGCTCGCGCAGGCGGTGGGACGTGCCGGGCGGGGGGAGAAGCCGGGGACGGCCATCATCCAGACCTACCAGCCGGATCACTACGCGATTCTCCACGCGGCAGCCCAGGCTTACGCCCCGTTTTTTGCGGAGGAAATCGCGTTCCGGAAGCTCATGGACTACCCGCCCTGCGGACGGCTCCTTGCGATTTTGGGGAGCGCGGAGGACGAGGATCTTCTCTCGGAGGCGATGGGCTTCCTTCGAAAGTACGTGGCCCGCATTGATCCTGGGAACAAGCTTCGGGCTCTTGGACCGGCCCCGCAGAGCGTGGGGAAGATCAAGGATCGCTACCGGCAGGTGCTCTACCTCCGCCACCGCGACGCGGCTGCGCTGATCCGTGCGAGGGAGCTTCTGGAGCGGTACATCGAGATCAACCGCGGGTTTGACAAGGTGCGGGTGGAATTTGAGAGACAGTAGCTCAAAACAATTCCAACTGTACGGTTAGCCCACAACTCAACGTTTTTATGTCATTCTGAGGAGCGCGTCCTTCGGACATCCCAGAATCGAATCGCCTACGGCGATGGGGGAAAAATGAAAAGCGACGAAGAATCC
>CADCQU010000114.1 GCA_902803635.1 uncultured Lachnospiraceae bacterium
GGATCCTTACAGAAAACAGTCCACTGGACTGTTTTCTGCACACTGAGGCGTCGCTTCGCTCAGGATGACAGGCTCTTCACGAAGCAATACATAATTTTTAATGCACGCACCTGAAAAATATCCCCCTTCGGGGGGTTATTTTTTTATTTGTTTTTATTTTTTGTAGGATTTTTTGCAAATCCGTGCTATGATAGAGAAATGGAAAAGACAGCGACTTCAAAAAGAATATTGGGCTTCCCGGACGCCTTCTGGATTGCGTTTGCGATCATGCTGGCGTTTTTTCTCAAACTCGTTTTTGATATCCAGCTCGACTACGCGGCCTACACCCCGCACGTCGGCAAATGGACGGAGCTTGCGAAGGGGACGGCCCACTCAGGGAATCTGGGCGTGATCCAGTATTATTTCACGTACCATCATTTGCCGGATTTCTCCCCGCTGGGAACGACGGGGTATGCGGATCCGCCATTTTTCTATATTTTCTGCGCCGGTATCCTGGAGATGACGCACAGGCTCGGGCATTGGGCCATCGGCACCTGCCTCCACTGCATTTCCTGCCTGAACTCCGTGTTTACCCTGGTGGGAATCTTCAGCGGGATTGGCATCCTTCGGAAGGTCGGCATCCGCGGGCGGGAGCTCGTGGCCGCCATCCTCTTCCTCGTCTTCTTCCCGGCCTACTATTTTATCGGCCAGCGGCTGAACGGGGACGCGATGGCATTTATGTTTATGGCTCTTGCGCTTAACGCGGCGTTCGGCTGGTTCCAGACCCGCAGGAAGCGCACGCTCATCTTCGTGGCCGTTTTCTTCGGGCTGGGGGCACTGACCTCCTACGCGACCTTTGCCGTTTTACCCGCGATCATCGCCCTTGTCATCATGGCCGGACTGGATGGGCGGACCGAGGGAAGGGTTTTCCGGAGCCAGATCATTCCCTCCGCCATCGTGGCCGGGGCCATGAGCCTCATCTGGCCCGTCTACAACTTTATCCGTTTTGGCGTCCCGCTTTTCTACCCGGGCGCGCCGGAGGGCTTCGCAAAGGTTAGCAGCAAGGCGGGCTTCTTTACGAGGATGTCGCCATTTCCCGTGTTCGAGCTCTTCGACCATATGAAATTCTACTCTCTGGAGGGGCAGTGGAACATTTGCAAGCAGACGGTAAAGTCCACCTTCCTCTCGGAGTACCTCAAAAGTTTTAACGAGTTTTCCTGGACCCTGGCGAGAATCTACGTGCTTAGTGGAATTTTCGTGCTTACGGTTATGTGTATCCTCTGGATATGGGCGCTCTTTACGGACCTGATGCCGCGCTTCCTGAAGGTTTTTACGGTCGTCGGTTTCGTGAGCATGCTGGTGGGCTTCCAGGTTTTCTGCTTCAAAAATCCTTACGTGGAGATGATGGACATCCGCTTTCTGCCCGCCCTTTTCTTCTTCCCGCTTGTGGGCATGGCGTGCATGAGCCGGAGCACCGGGCGCGTGATGCGCATCGTGACGGCCGTCGAGAACTGGGCCATTTTCGTTCTTGCGGTCCTTACGGCCTTCCTATTGGGGTTCTATGCTTAAAGAGATTGATATATACAAATACTGTTGATCAGGAGGATTTGACAAATGCTGGATGATAAGAAGGTTCTGTTTTCCGGGATGCAGGCGACGGGCAGCCTGACCCTTGGCAACTATCTCGGGGCCCTCAAGAACTGGGTGAAGCTCTCGGATGACTATCAGTGTTTCTATTCCGTCGTGGATATGCATTCCATCACGGTGCGGCAGGATCCGGCCACGCTCCGTAAACGGGCGCGGGCACTCATGATCCTCTACATCGCGGCCGGCATCGACCCGGAGAAGGCGGTCATCTATTTCCAGTCCCACGTCTCCGCCCACGCGGAGCTTGCATGGATTCTGGATTGCTACACCTACATGGGCGAGATGAACCGCATGACCCAGTTCAAGGACAAGAGCGCAAAGCACGCCGACAACATCAACGTCGGCCTCTTCGCCTACCCGGTCCTCATGGCGGCGGACATCCTCCTCTACCAGACCGACCTCGTCCCGGTCGGCATCGACCAGATGCAGCACCTGGAAATCTGCCGGGACATCGCGATGCGCTTTAACAATATCTATGGGCCGACATTTACGATACCGGAAGCCTATATCGGCAAGGTTGGGGCGAAGATCATGAGCCTCCAGGACCCGACGAAGAAAATGTCCAAGTCCGACGAGAACCCGAACGCCAGCATTTACCTCATGGATGACCCGGATACGATCCGCCGGAAATTCAAGAGGGCCGTCACCGACTCCGAGGCCTGCATTTGCTACCGTGACGAGCAGCCGGGTATCAAGAACCTTCTGGACATCTACTGTGCCTGCACGGGCACGTCCACCGAGGACGCGGTGCGGGCATTTGACGGGAGGGGCTATGGGGAGCTCAAGGAAGCCGTCGGCGAGAGCGTGGTCGCCGTGCTCGAGCCTCTCCAGAAGCGCTGCGAGGAGCTGACGAAGGAGAAGAGCTATATCGACGGCATTATCAAGGCAAATGCCGAGAAGGCCGCCTATTATGCGAACAAAACGCTGCGCAAGGTGCAGCGCAAAATCGGCTTCCCGGATAGAATTCGCTGAAGCTAAA
>CADCQU010000115.1 GCA_902803635.1 uncultured Lachnospiraceae bacterium
GCTCCTTGCGGCCCTCCTTCGAAGCGATGCCGGGGCGGCCATCGGCCTCCTCGGGCAAATGCTGGACGGCGGCCGCGAGATCGGGCAATTTGTCTCCGATTTTATCTGGTACCTCCGGAACCTTCTCCTCATCCTGACCTCGGACGCGGCGGGAGACCTCGTGGACGCCTCCGAGCAGGAAATTGCGGAGCTGTCGGCCCTGCGCGGGAAGGTGCGGCCGGAGCGCGTCATGCGGTGCATCCGCATTTTCTCGGATTTGCAGGGGAGCCTGCGATTTGCGACGAGCCGGCGGACCCTCACCGAAGTCGCGCTCGTCCGCATTTGCCGACCCCAGATGGAGAGGAGCGACGAGGCTCTCCGGGAGCGGCTGGCCAACCTTGAAGGGACGGTCGAGACGCTGATGGACAGCCTCGAAGCCGGCTACGTGCCCGCCGCGGCCCCGCTTGCGCCGACGGCGAGGGAGGAGGCACCCAAGGGACCGCCGCCCAAGGCCGCGCCGGAGGATCTGCAGCGCCTCATCGAGCACTGGGAGACGATCCGCGAGCGTGCCGCGACCATCGCCCCGAAGAGCGGCGGCGGGATGGTCAAGGGGAACGCGAAGGCGGTACTTGGCATTCTGAAGCCCTCCTACGATGACAAGAGCGGCGAGAACATTCTATATTTAAAGGAAAATCCGGAGAAACCGGTGAACCTCGAACCCTCGCACCAGGAGGCCCTTGTCCTTGCGGTGGCAAATGCGGCCGCGGAGGTGTTGGAGAAGTCGGTGGAGGTGCGGCTTGCGCTTCGCGGCGGCAATCATCCCGCCCTGACGGACCTGACAGTGGACCGTGACATTGAGGAGAGCAAGGAGAGAGGGGATTTTGTATTTGACGAGATTGGGAGTGAAGAATAAGTATATTGAAGGAGGTATTTGACAAATGGCAAAGCGCGGCGGTTTTTCGGGCGGGATGCCCGGCGGAATGAACAACCTCATGAAGCAGGCCCAGCGGATGCAGCGGCAAATGGAGGAGCAGCAGAAGGAGTTCGAGGAGAAGGTCTTTACGGCCACCAGCGGCGGCGGGGCGGTGGAGATTTCCGTGAACGGGAAGAAAGAGGTGCAGAGCCTCAAGATTGACCCCGAGGCGGTGGATCCGGAGGACGTGGAGACGCTGCAGGACATCATCGTGGCCGCCATCAACGAGGTATTTTCCAAGGTGGACGAGGCCCAGTCGGAGATGATGGGCAAGATGACCGGCGGCATGGGAGGCCTTGGCGGTTTGGGAGGACTTGGCAGTGGCCTATTTTAACGGACCCATCCAGGTGCTGATCGAGCAGCTTTCGCAGCTGCCCGGCATTGGCGCAAAGAGCGCCCAGCGCCTGGCTTTTTATATTATTGCGCAGCCGGAGGAGAAGGCTACCCGCCTGGCGGAGAGCATCCTGAGCGCGCGGCAGAACGTCCGCTACTGCACGGAGTGCTGCACGCTGACGGACGGAGATATGTGCCCGGTCTGCGCGGATCAGAAGCGGGACCACGGGACCATCATGGTGGTCGAGACCCCGCGGGATCTCGCTGCCTACGAGAAGACCGGGAAATACAAGGGCGTCTACCATGTATTGCACGGGGCGATCTCACCGATGCTGGGGGTGGGGCCGAATGACATCCGGCTGAAGGAGCTGATGAAGCGGCTTGCATCCGAGGAGATCCGAGAGGTGATCGTCGCGACGAACTCGTCCCTCGAAGGCGAGACTACGGCCATGTACATCAGCAAGCTGATCAAGCCGAGCGGCATCCGTACGACGCGGATCGCGAGCGGCGTGCCCGTGGGCGGCGATCTGGAGAATATTGATGAGGTGACGCTGCTCCGGGCGCTCGACGGACGGACGGTGCTGTAGGGCTGAAGCGGCGGAGGCATTTGTCGAAAACGCGGAAACGCTGCGTAGAAATTGGAAGGAGGGGGCAGGATGGCGAGACGCCAAAAGAGCATGGGCGAAAAATGGGACCATTTGCGGGACGTTCTGGAATTCCAGCTCCCGGTGCCGAAGGGCGAAGGGGAGGCGGTGGAAAATATCCGCGCCCGCAACCGGAGGAGGGCATTTGCCGCAAGAACTGTGTATGTGCTGGCCCTCGTAGCCCTTTGCGCCCTTTTGGCCCGCAGCCTCGTCAGCCGGCACGCCTACAGCGGCTACGAGATGATCTCCGTCCGCAACGTGGCGGACAACGTTTCCAATTACCGCTACTTCAACGGGCGGCTGCTCCGCTACTCCCAGGACGGTCTCTCGCTGCTCGATACGGATCTTGCGGCTCTCTGGAGCCAGGCCTACGACATCACGCAGCCCGTCGCCGCCGTGTCGGGAAACGTAGCGGCAATCTACGACCGGCGGGGGACGCGCGTCCGCGTATTTAATGAAGAAGGAGAGATTGGCGCGTTCGGGACCGAACTGCCAATCCTCGCCGCGCGGGTGTCGGGCGCGGGAAATGTCGTCGCGGCCCTGGAAAATGGCGATTACACGAAGCTCGTCTACTACACGCCAAATGGCGAGGTGATTGCGGAGCTGGCCGAAGATGCCGGCCGCGAGGAGCAGGTCGCGGCATTTGCCGTGTCCGAGGACGGGAAGACCATCGCGGTGGCCTATTTTGGAAATTACGATACGGCCAGCGGTACGCGGCTTGTCTTCTATGATTTTAGCGCCGCCGGACAGGAGCTCGAAGACCATGTCGCCTTTGCGGAGGAGGAGAAGTATAAAAACAACCTCGTCCCCTACATCCAGGCGATTCCAGGCGGCTTCCTCGTGGTGCGCGACAACGGCTTCTCCATTTATCCCGGGAACGGCAGCCAGGGCGAGTCGGTGGATGTTGCGTTTAACGGAAAGATACTAAGCGTCGTGCAGGGCGATGACTGTATTGGCTTCGTTTTTGACGGCGAAAACGAGGAACACCGCTACCGCATGGAGATTTATGGATATGACGGGCGGCGGCGTGCGGATTTCCCTGTGGATATCGCCTACGACCGCGTCTCCATCACCGAGGGCGGCGTGGTGTTTACAAATGGTACCGAGATGGCGGTGTATACGCTGGACGGCTTCTGCACCTACCACGGCAAATTGGAGGAGGGGACGATCTTCGACGTGATCCGCATCGGGCCGAACCGGTATTTCCTTGTCACTGATATGAGGGCGGGGCTCTTCCGGCTGAAATAAGGAACCGTTAAGAAATAGCTTGTACATTTGGCTTGTCTAAATCCGTTTCTAACTGCGTTGTCGTCAGTCGGCGTAGCCCGCTTCGCATGAGGAAAAAATAAAAAAATATAAAAAAAGTGCTTGCATTTTGATTCGTGACGTGATAGTATAATCCCCGCACCGCAAAAACGGCGGTTGCGAAAATAGAGGCTCACGAAAAACTTGAAAAAAAGTGAAAAAAGTCCTTGACAAATGCAGGACGGCGTGATAATCTATCGAATGTTGCGGCGCACGAAAGCGAAAAGCTTCCGAGCCGCCCGGCACCTTGATAACTGAACAGTGATACACATACGACCTTGAAAATTTCCTTTTCAAGTCTTGGTAAAACGAGA
>CADCQU010000116.1 GCA_902803635.1 uncultured Lachnospiraceae bacterium
ACTTTACGAGAAATCTTACGGGATTCTTCGCTTCGCTCAGAATGACAATTCCTTTACAAAACAAAGCGTCCATTTTCGACGGGGCTGAACTGTAACTACGCTTAATCCGGGTTCTTCATTTGCATTTGACGAAAATGGGATTTTACAGTACAATGACAGGTAAGTACGAAGAGAAGGCGGGAAGATTTTATGGCGACGTATGAATTGCTGAAAGAGGATGGCCGCGCCAAGCGCGGGCGGTTTACGACGGTGCACGGGGTTATCGAGACGCCCGTTTTTATGAACGTGGGGACGGCGGCGGCGATTAAGGGCGGGGTGTCCTCGCCGGAGCTTTATGAACTCAAATGCGAGGTGGAGCTTTGCAATACCTACCATCTCCATGTGAAAACGGGCGATGAGACGATTAAGAAGCTCGGCGGCGTGCGGAAATTCATGCGCTGGGACGGGCCGGTGCTGACGGATTCGGGCGGCTTCCAGGTATTTTCGCTTGCGGATCTCCGGAAAATCACCGAGGAGGGCGTTTCCTTCCGCTCGCATGTCGATGGGCGGAAGATTTTCATGGGGCCGGAGGAGAGCATGCGCATCCAGTCGAACCTTGGCTCGACCATCGCGATGGCCTTTGACGAGTGTCCGAACGCCCTGGCGGAGCGGCCCTATGTGGAGGCCTCCGTGGCCCGCACCTACCGCTGGCTCCTCCGCTGCATGGCGGAAATGCGGCGACTGAACCAGCTTCCGGGGACGGTGAACCCTGAGCAGCTCCTTTTTGGTATCAACCAGGGTGCTATTTTTGAGGATATCCGTATCAAAAATGCGGAGGACATCGGGGAACTTGATTTGGATGGCTACGCGATCGGCGGCCTTGCCGTGGGCGAGACCCATGCGGAAATGTACCGAATCCTTGACGTCACCGTCCCGCATTTGCCAAAAAACAAACCTACCTATTTAATGGGGGTGGGGACTCCGGCAAATATCCTCGAAGCCGTTGACCGGGGCGTGGATTTCTTCGACTGCGTGTATCCGAGCCGGAACGGAAGGCACGGGCATGTATACACGTGGAGCGGGCATTTGAATCTGAAAAATGCGGCCTTCGAGCTGGATGAGCAGCCGATTGACGAGAGCTGCGATTGCCCGGTGTGCCGGCAGTTCAGCCGTGCGTACATCCGGCATTTGCTGAAGGCAGACGAGATCCTCGGCCTCCGCCTCTGCGTGATGCACAACCTGTACTTCTACAACAACATGATGGAGGAAATCCGCGCGGCCATCGAGGAGGAGCGGTTTGCGGAATATAAGAGGAGACGGCTCGAAGGGATGGGGATCCTGGAGACGCCGAAAACGTGAGGGATGGTTTTGATGCGCAAAATAATTTTGGCAGCGATTGTGGCTTGTATGCTGCTCGCGGGTTGCTCTGGTTCTGGAGGGGAATCGCAGGCGCAGGCAGAATCGCAGAGCATAGTAGAATCGCAGGCAGAAGTAGAATCACAGAGCGTGGTGGAATCACAGGAAAGGGAGGAGACGAAGATGCAGGAGAAATCGAAGATCCAGGACGTAATTGAGAGCTGGTTTGAATCGCTGGCGGAGGAGGCTGAGGGGCTTACAGAGGAGGAAATCTGGGAAGAAGCGATGAATCCCACGGTTCCGGAGATCGAGGACGGCGTGAAACACATCGCCTGTGTCGGCGACAGCATCACGTTTGGCTTCGGTGTCTGGGTGAATGAGGAGTCGAAGGAGAATACATACCCGGCCATTTTGGAAAGGCTGCTGCGCGGTGCCTATCAGACGCTTAACTACGGCGTTTGCGGGACGACGCTCTTAAAAGAGGGAGATTCTCCCTACACGTCGTATGCTATGTATGAGGAATCCATCGCGGCAAATGCAGACGTCTACATCCTCATGCTGGGGACGAACGACAGCAAGCCGTCGAACTGGATTAGCGGGGATTTCAAGGCGGAACTCAAGGAGTTTGTGAAGACTTATCTTGATTTGTCAAACAAGCCGACTGTCTTTCTTGCCACGCCCCCAAAAGCGTTTCCGGAAGGGGAGCAGGCCTTTGACGTGAGCGATGACACGATTGCAAATGAAATCATCCCGGCCATCAAGGAGGTTGGAAACGAGCTGGAAGTTTACGTGTTTGACATGTACGAGCCAACAAAGGACCATGTGGAATGGTTCACGGACGGGGTTCATCCGGACGCGACCGGAAACGAAGAGATGGCGAAGATATTTGCCGAAAGGATGCCGGACTAAATAATCGGATGCAAAAAATGCTTGCCATTTGACGGAATTTTTTGTATGATTAGGAAAGTTTCCGCAGGCGGGTGCCGGCGGACAATTCTACACAAATGGAGGAACGGAAAATGTTGCAAGCATTTGTTTTGGCGACGGCGGCCACCCAGGAAGCGGGACCGGCGAACACCTTCGCCGCAATCCTTTCGATGGTGCTCCCCCTTGTGATCCTTTTTGCGCTGATGTACTTTTTGTTCATCCGCCCGCAGAACAAGGAGCAGAAGAGGATGCGCGCGATGCTGAGCGAGATCGCGGTCGGCGACAGCGTGGTGACGACCGGCGGCTTTTACGGCGTCGTCCTCGACGTAACGGATGAGGACGTCATCGTCGAGTTCGGTAACAACAAGAACTGCCGTATCCCGATGCGCAAGAGCGCGATTGCCGAGGTCGAGAAGGCGGAGGTTACAAATTAAGAAACTTAGACAGAAAAGCAGGGGCTGTGAAAAAAGTCCCCCAAAAAAAGAGAACGCTTTCAGGCGTAAAGCCATGGAAGCGCTCTCCTTTTTTTGGTATAATTAT
>CADCQU010000117.1 GCA_902803635.1 uncultured Lachnospiraceae bacterium
GCCTCACGGGATTCTTCGCTTCGCTCAGAATGACAATTCCTTGCAAAACAAAGCGTCCATTTTCGACGGGGCTACCTGAACTGTAACAACCCCTCTCCGTCACGGCTTCGCCGCGACACCTCCCCCTGAGGGGGAGGCAAGAGGAAAGCCCCCGCATTTCCGAACCTTTTGTGAAACTGCTTGTTCCCATTTGCCGTACGTGCTATAATATGTACTTACACAAGTACAAACGATGAAAACCGCTCCGTCCCTGGAAAAGTGCGGTTCCGTCATTTGCCAAAAGGACGGAAGCTCTGCGGGAGATGGAGATTTTTCGCAAAGACAGGAGATTATTATGGCTCAGGAAAGCATATATGGGGAGCATTTGCCGAGGATGGAGGCGCTTCGGGACCGCCTCATCGAGGGCATCAACGAGATTCGGAAGCGCGAGAAGGCCGTGCGCGGGGAGGACCCGGTAGAGCACTGCCTCTCCCGCATCAAGGGCGAGGAGAGCATGCGCGAAAAATGCCGCCGCAAGGGGATTCCGGAGACGACGGAGTCCGCGCTCACGGAAATTCGCGACGGCATCGGCATTCGCGTGGTCTGCGCCTTTTTAAAAGACGTGTTCTACCTCCGGGACGAGATTAAAAAGCTCCCCGGCTTTGCCGTCGTCGAGGAGAAGGACTACATCCGCTATGCCAAGAAAAATGGCTACCGCAGCTACCACATGATTGCGCGTTTTGACGACCAGTACTACGTCGAATTCCAGCTGCGCACCATTTCCATGGACGTTTGGGCTGCGCTGGAGCACCAGATCAAATACAAGAAGAACCTTGCCGGGAACCTTGACCTCATCTCCTCCGAGCTCAAGCGCTGCGCCGACGAGCTCGCCTCGACCGACCTCTCGATGCAGACAATCCGGGATATGCTTTGGGAGGAGTAAAGAAAGGAGATTTCACTCATGAAACTACTGCTCGCAGAAGACACAAGCGACCTGAACCGGGCCGTGACGGCCCTCCTCACGCACCAGGGCTACGAGGTGACCTCGGCCTTCGACGGTGCGGAGGCGATGGAGTATCTGGAAAATGACAGCTTCGACGGCATCATCCTCGACATCATGATGCCGAAAATGTCCGGCCTCGAGGTGCTCTCGCGCCTTAGGGCAAATGGCATCGTGACGCCGGTCCTCCTTCTCACCGCGAAGGCCGAGGTCGACGACCGCGTGACCGGCCTTGATGCCGGCGCCGACGACTATTTGACAAAGCCCTTTGCCATGAAGGAGCTTCTGGCGCGGGTCCGCTCGATGACAAGACGCCGCCAGAACTATAGCTCCGGGGAGATGACATTTGCCAACCTCACCCTCCGCGCCGAGCAGCTTGAGCTCGCCTCCGAGAACACCATCCGGCTCTCGCTCAAGGAGGTCGAGCTCCTCCAGGCCCTCATCCGGAACGCCGGCCGCGAGCTCTCCACCGCCTACCTTCTCGGCAACGTCTGGAGTTCCGAGCCAAATGCCTCCGCCGACACGGTCTGGCTCTACATTTCCTACCTCCGCGGCAAGCTCAGCTCGGTCGGCTCGAAGGCCGTCATCGAGGGCGAGCGCGGCGGGAGCTTCATCCTGAAGGAGGCGTGAGGACCGCGCATGAACCAAAAAGCCGTCCGCGCCCTGCGCAAAAAATTCATTTTCATCACCATGAGCTCGATTGGCGTGGTCATCCTCTTCCTCGTCATGCTGCTCAACGTGGCCAACCTCGTGCGGACGCGCAACAAGATCCGCGCCGAGCTCAGCGATCTCACCGACAGCATCGTTTCCATCCTCTCCGACGAAGACGCGGACCCAAACACCTTCGAGCTTACGCCCACGCCCCTGCCGCTCATTGCCCCTTTCGGACAGAATACTACCAAGGAGAGAATCGAAAGCGTGCAGAAGAGCGACTCCACCAGGACCGAGGAGGATTCTGCCGTCTACGTACTTCTTCTTGGTGAAAATGGAATGCTTACCCGCTCCATCCCGGACTCACCGCCGCTCGCCCTTCCCCTTGAAGCGCGTAACATCTTCGAGAGCGGCACCGAGTTCGGCTCCTTCCGCCTGTACTACTATATGACGGAAAAGCTGACCAACCAGCAGACCCTCATCGTCTTCCGGAACTACGCCGACCGCACCAACGACATAAACTGGCTCTTCTACGCCTCCATCGTCATTTGCCTCGGCGTCCTCATCATCGTGTTCTGGCCGGTCTACTATCTCTCCGAGCGCATGATCCAGCCGGAGCTCCGCAACATCGAGCGCCAGAAGCAGTTCATCACGAATGCCAGCCACGAGCTCAAGACCCCGCTCGCGGTCATCCGCGCGAACACGGAGCTGATCGAGCTGATGGAAGGGGAAAATGAGTGGACCACGTCGACGCTTCGGCAGGTGGACCGCATGAACGGGCTCATCAAGAACCTTGTCACCATCGCCCGCGCCGAGGAGAAGGCCGACAAATCCGCGCTCGCCGAGGTGGACGTTTCCGCCGCAGTCCAGGATACCGTGGACACCTTCACGCCCGTGGCCAGTCAGGACGGCAAGGAGATGGTCGGGGAGATTGAGGCAAATGTCCGGCTCGTCGCCGACGAGGGCGCGATCCGCCAGCTCGCCTCCCTCCTCCTCGACAACGCCATCAAATACTGCGACGACGGCGGGAAGGTGGTCGCGCAGCTCTCGAAGAAGGGCAAGGGCATCCGCCTCGTCATCTCCAACTCCTACGCGGCGGGGGAGAGCATCGATTACAGCCGCTTCTTCGAGCGGTTCTACCGCGAGGACAGCTCGCACAACACCGAGAAGGGCGGCTACGGCATCGGACTTTCCATCGCCGAGAGCATCGTCCACAGCTACAACGGAAGCATCAGCGCAACGTGGAAGGGCGGTATGATTTCATTCGTGTGCACAATGCTGTAAATACAAATTATTTAAAAGCGGGGACTTACGTTCCCCGCTTTTTTGTGTTAATATAGGTAGAAAGAGGTACCAGAAGAGGTCACTTATCCGTGTAAGGCGAAAAATCCGGACGCCGGAGGGCAATATGGCTAAATTAGAGATCAACGAAGCTGTCGTCCACATTCCAGAAGGCGTGTGCAAGGTCACCGAACTCATCGAGCGGAACATTTCCGGGGTAGGCACGCGCAAGTACTATGTTCTCCTTCCTGTTTACGACCGCGGGGCGAAGATTTACGTGCCCGCCGATCTCGAAACGCCCAAATTGCGCCCGCTCATCGACGAGAGCGACGTTCTCTCCCTCATCGACGCCCTCCCCTCGGCCGAGTCCGTCTGGGAGGAAAATGACAAGAAACGCCAGGAGTATTTCTCGAAAATCCTCTCCCGCTGCGACCACAGGGAAATGATCTGCCTCCTCTCGACCCTCCGCGGGAAGGCCATCGAGAAGAAGAAGCTCGGGAAGAAATTCCACAGCTCCGACGAGCGCATCCTCCGCGAGACCCAGCGCCTCCTCTACGGGGAATTTGGCTTCGTCCTCGGCATCTCCCCCAAGGAAGTCCCCGACTTCATCGCCGAACGTCTGGGGATGCCGGCGTAAACATGCAAAACCCTTATGCCCTAAAGATTTATAAATTTTACATCTGTCAATGAAAAAACAGGGGAGCCCGAACTCTCCTGTTTTTTCGTCAAGACACCGCAAGCCGTGCGGTCGCAGCATTTGCAATTTTCCTGCCTTTCCCCCAATGAGGATTCACAGGAGTGCCAGCACCTTGTCAACATCGCAGCTGCGGATCTGCGTGGCCACACAGTCCTCGGGGAGGGGCTTGTCGGAGACGATGACGTCCGCCTCCGACGGGTCGTCCACGCGCTCCGCGGCCATGGCCGCGAAGAGGTCATAGAGATTGAAAATCTTCGCCCGGCCGAAATAATCGAGCAGGAAGCTCAAATCCTCTGCCCCGGCGATGATTTGGGTGCCGCTCTTCGTAAGATTCAGCCAGATGAACTCCCGGTTCCTGATGTCGATGGCAAAGAGATAGGCAAATGTAGATTCACAGTTTATCGTAAAGGAAGAGGCGACGGTCTTCGGCTCGAAGACCTTCCCGGAATCCTTTTTATCACGCATCATGTAGCCCGCGCGGCAAATGCACTCCGCGAAGTTGAGCCCGGAGTAGACGTTGTCGCAGAAGACGAGATACTCGATCTCCGGCCACTGCTTCTCAAATTCCACAAGGTCGACGTCGAAGAACTCCGAGCCGCCGTTGTAGCCGGAGGTCTGGTCGCCGGAATAGGTAATGGCCTTCGACTGCCGCCCGGCCATGCTCCGCCACGAGAATTCCACCTGGCGGCCTCCGCCCATGCCGATGACGCTGAGGTCGATGTCGTTCACCTTCTCCCAGTACGTGAAGGCCCGCACCTTCTTCCCCTCCGGGAGCGGCAACCGGCTCCCCTTCGGAAGAATCCCAAAGCCGCCCGAGGAAGCATTTTCCTGGATGGGCACCGCAATCCTTGCCATCTCGGGATCCACGTAGACCTTCCCGAGACGGTTCTTTAAGGCCTCGTACAGCATTTCCCGAATCCGCACCTCAACCATCCTTCGGAGCGCGGGCGTAAGACGCGACTTCCTGCGGGCAGCCTCCTCCTCCGTCTCCTGGTGCACCTTTAAAAGGTTGTGCTTCGTAAACCGGAAGGTGCGGAGGGTGTCCTCCCCATTTCCTGCATATTTATAGTATAGCTGCAAGAGGACCAGGGCGTTCCCCGAATCCAGCGTGTTCAGAACCTCCGCAGCCTCCTCCCCGGATTTGCACCGGCTGAGGAGATACTGTAAATGCCGGAGCACGGCGGCTCCGGAGCCAAGCTCCTTTGCGGCCCCGGCGACGTCGCCATTTGCCATGTGCGCCTCAAAACGCGAGGAAACTGACAAATTCTCGCTGCCGCGCATTTGCCGGACAAAGGCCTCGGCCGCCTCGTTCTTCGGGCGGTAATGCAAATGGTGCAAAATGCCGCTCCAGAGGGCCTTCTTCTCAAAGCAGGCCACCACCGCAGCCTCATTGATTTCACCTTCTAAAAATGCGTCCAAAGCCTTCGTCAGGAACTTGCGATCCACATTTTTCAGATTCAGCTTGTAAAGACCCGTCTTGGGTTTGCGCTCTTCGGAAAGGATATCGTCCTCGTCCGTTTCTTCCGCAAGGCAAGGCCGGTAGGAATCGGCCACAAAGCCCGGCTGGCAGAACCTGGTGGCATAGCCGTCCTCGTCCACGATGCCACAGCCCACAGGTACACGGGGCCTGTTTTTCTCATATCCCTGATACTGTAATTCGTCCGCAAGGCGGATAAAGTCGGGCAGGGCCAGGAATTTCGTATACGCCGGATCGCGGAAGGCCAGAAGAAGGCGCACCGCCGTATCCTTCGAGGCGCATTTGGCGGGAACAAACAGCCCCTGTGAGATCGCGGTCTTCACGACCTCGAACTGGCTGTCCGAGAGCGGGCGAGTCCCCTGCAAAAGCTCCTCGCAGCTCTCGCGGATGAGGGCATTTGCCGTCGCCTCGTCGATGACCGCGAAGTCCTTCGGCTCGGTCTTCTCGGCAAAAGCCAGCCGGCAGAAGTCCTCCTCAAAGACGGAATGCCCCGGCTCGTTGAAGAGCCCGAGACCGTAGGTATGCACATAGTGTACAATCTGGTCATATAGAAGCTGGTCCGGCGAGAGCGCCCGGACTGTCTCCGGGAAGCCCTTGTAGAAAGGCGCCGGAACGTGCGTGCCGAGCTGCTTGCCCGCGTAGGCGATCATGGAGGCGCGGAGAAGCTCGTGTCCCTTCGTGATACGGATGCCAAGAAGCCGCCCCAGGGCAAACAGCGTCTCAAAGACGTTCTCGCCCTCCCCGGGCTCGTCCGAGACCAGATAACGCTTCGCAAACAGGTAGTCTTTTAAAATTTTGTCCATAGCGGCCTCCTTTTCTATAAAAAAAGAACTTGCGATATCACCAGATTAAGCAATTTGCCCGAAGGCAAAATCGGAATGTGAAGTAAATCTGGTTAGCTGCAAGTTCTATTTCTATTATATAGGAATTTGAGAAAATGTCAAGGCGGAAAATTCCGAAAATTTTCGTTTATACTCCCCGTGCCCCGGAAGCAGCCTTCTTCTGCCCGACTTCTCCCCGCTTCCTCTCTATAAATTTTATCGCCAGCGGGCAAAGGAAGGTGACGTAGAAAATCGCAATGAAGCAGACGAGTATGCTATTGACCGGTGAGGGGACGTTGTCCGTGATAATTTTTTTCAGAATGAGCTCGATCACGTAGTAGCCCAGGAACCCGCCGACGACACGGATCAGCCTGTCCTTCATGGACACGCCGTCCGTTGTAAAGTTCACGAAGCGCCGCTCCAGAATCCAGCCGATCAGGAACGCGGAGCAGTAGCCTACCGCCTTGAAGGTATCATTTGCCATCTTCGCACCGTCCACGATCAGTTTTCCCTCCGCCGTATAGTCCGCCGGGTAGGGCTTTACCGCCGCATAAATGGCGAGCGCAATAGCGAGCACAAGGCCGATGACAAGAACCAGCATATCCTTCTCCGGGTGTACCTCCAGCCAGCAAAGAAGCCGGTAGGTAAGGTACATCACAAGCATGCTGGCCGCCATGCCGACAATCACGTCCTGCGGCGTATGCACGCCCAGATAGAGGCGGCTGAAGCCAACCAGAAGGACGCCTACAAAGGAAAGAACGCGGAGAAGCGTCCCCATGTCCTTCCGAACCGCCAGACCGCCGAGAATGGTGCCGGCATTTGTCGTGTGTCCGCTCGGGAAGGAGTAGCCCGTGGCCGTCGTCATGGAATCCCCATACGGAACGATACGCGCATCCCGAATCCACGGGCGGTACGCGCAGACCGTCACCTTGAGGAAGCCATTTGCCAGACGGTTGCCGCTCCAGCCCATCAGATAATACGTGCCCAGCTTCTTGTCTACCGCCCAGTAAACCAGGGCCATGAGCGCGATCACCGTGCTCAGCTCACCGAAAAATGTCATTTTCTGCAAAAAAGTCACCAGAACGGCTCCGCCGCCGTTCCGTAAATCCTGCAGCATTAGCAGCATATCAATGTCCATAATCTCCTCCTTTGTTTCAATCCACTTCCACAATCTGCAGCGGCGTCCCCTCAATCATCTGGCGAATTTTCTCCTCGTCATCAAGATGCATCAGGCAGACATTTGTCCCCGCCTCGCAGAGGGCCAGCAGCTCCTGCAAATGCTCTTCCAGATACAAATGAACCCCGCTTTCCTTAGAGGATGCCTCGGTATACAAAACCGTCCCTGCGGGATTGCCATTTGCCTCCATCGCCGCAAGATACGGGGAGAGCGTATTTGTATCTCCCGTATATACCACGTATTTCCCTTCCACGCGCAGCGCATAGCCAAAGCACCGCCCGGCAAGGGAGGCCGAGTGCTGCGTCTCAATCGCAACATCGAACCAAGGCTCCTCCAGCGCATACACCGGCAGAACCTCGAAGGCAGCCGGATCACAGCCCTCGATTGTCCCCAGAAGGTATTCCATGTCCTTCCCGATTGCCTCGCACGGAACGACCACCATCACCGGAACACCGATGCAATATTTCGCGTAATGGATCAACGTCCCGATTCCGCTGACGTGGTCCCCGTGCGTGTGTGTCACGAGAACATAGATCCGCTCCGCGTCCGAAAAGTCAAGCGCCTTGAACTTCTGGAACGCGCACAGGGAAAAATCCAGCAGGACCAGCGCCCCGCCGTCCCGAAAGTACGCGCACGTATTGTCTCTGGCAAATGCGGACCCGCGGCCAAAAAAATGCAACATAAATATTATCCCACCTCCTTTTTTCATTTGCAGCCTAAATCTTCATGCGCAATTTACGCTCCACCAAGAAATATGATCCCGGAGCACATTATACCATATATTTATCTATTATTCCAACTTATTTTTAATATTTTTAACACTATTTAACGTCATACCGTTTCTCTCAAATAGCGCGAGAGAAAAAGACATCCCAATGACTCCTATAAGAAAATATAACACAGAAAATGTCAATTCTTCA
>CADCQU010000118.1 GCA_902803635.1 uncultured Lachnospiraceae bacterium
AGCCCGCTACGCCTCCTTCCTCCGCCTTGTAGAAACGAATTTATCCTAAGCCAACTGTACACCTTATTTCTTAACAGCTCCTAAAATCCATACGCGGCTTTGTGAATAGAAAGAAAGCGGCGCGTAGCTTTTAATGCGCCGCTTTTCATAAGGGTAACCTGATTTTTTACTGTGTCCGCAGATCCCCGACAAAGAAGAGGGCCACGGTTCCCGGGCCGGTGTGGGCACCGATGACGGTCCCGATGTTGCTGATCTCCACCTCTCCGTCGATGTTCGGGAACTTCTCCTCGATTAGGGCCTTCACCTTCTTTGCATCCTCAAGGCACCCGGAATTGGAAATGCGCACCTTGCCGCTGTAATTGAGCCCGCCCTCGGCATGCTGCTCCATCTCCTTCACCTGCTCCACCATGACCTTTTTCTTTGTACGGACGTTGCGGCGCGGGATGAGCTTGCCCTCGTTATTCACGTTCATCAGCGGGCAGATATTCAGCATATTTCCGATGATGCCCTTGGTCTTGGAAATGCGCCCGCCCCTCCAGTAGCTTGTGAGGTCGGTAGAGAAGAACCAGTGATGCACATGGAGACGAATCTTGTCGATATACGCCAGAAGTTCATCGATGCTCGCGCCCTCATCACGTTTGTCGGCGACGAGCTCCACAAAAAGCCCGAAGCCCGCGGAGGCGGCCAGCGAGTCCACAACCTCGATCCGACGGTCCGGATAGGTCTCCCGAAGCACCGCGGCGGCCGCATTTGCCGAATTAATCGAACCGGTGATGCCGGAGGAAAGGGTCATATGCAAAATGTCCTTCCCCTCTTTTAAGAACGGCTCCCAGAAGGCCGTGTACTCGGTCGCGTTAATCTGGGACGTCGTGGGCATCGCGCCAGCCGCAATCCGGCGATAAAACTCGTCAATCGGGAAGCTCTTCCCAAGGTCGTCCGGGTACGTAACCCCGTCCATCGTAAACTTAAAGCAAATAAACGGAATGTTCCTTGTCTCAAAGAATTCCCGCGGACGGTCCGCCGTCGAGCAGGTTGTCAAGACATACTCAGCCATGATAATTCCTCAACTTTCTTTAGGTATATAAAGAAACTTATGTTCTTTATACTTATAGTATAACACATCCTTCGCCCTCTGCCTATCCTTTTCGGAAAATGAATCGATTTTTATACTGGTCCGTCAGGTCGGCGGCTGTTATCCTTAAGAACCTGAACTATTTCCTACTTCTCCTTTTTCCTCCTCCACCGGAAGCTGTCCGCGGAAATCCGGTTGATGTACTTTGTCTCGGTCTTGGAGTAGAGGATTTTCTGGGCGGTGAAGAAGCTGACGTAGCCGGAGAGCATGTAGCTCACGCCTATGACGACGGCGAAATACTCCGCCCCGGTGAAGCCGAAAAGCTCAAACGCGATGAAAAAGCTCGTAACGGGGCTATTTGTCACCGCGCAGAAGACCCCGCACATCCCGCAGGCCGCGCAAATGTTGGGCGGAAGGCCGAGGACGGCCGAGAGGAAGCTCCCGAGCGTCGCGCCGACGAAGAAGCTCGGCACGATCTCGCCGCCCTTGAAGCCCACCGAGAGGGTCAGGCACGTGAACAATATTTTCAGCAGGAAGGCCCAAGGGACGGCAGGGGAGGCAAATGCAGCCTTGATGACGTGGGAGCCGAGCCCGATGTAGTCGCGTCCAAAAATAGCGACGAGCACGGAGACCGCAAAGCCCCCGGCCGCGACCCGAAGGTAGGGATTTTTGATCCACTTCGGGAAGAAATCATGCGCCAAATGCATGGCCCAGCAAAAGAGGATGCCAGCGAGCGCGCAGGCGATGCCGATGAGGATCATTTTCGGGAAGGCCCAGGAGTAGAGCTCGGGAACCCGCTCGACCTCGTAGGGCACCAGATGGTTTTCGTGGATGCCGAGCCAAATGGCCACGGCGTGGGCGACGAAGGAGCTGAAAATGCAGGGGACGAGGGCCGCGTAGTACATGACCCCGACGCTCACAAATTCCATCGGGAGGAAGACGGCGGCAAGCGGCGTCCCGAAGAGAGCCGAGAAGGCCGCGGTCATCCCCGCCATGACGACGATGTTCGTGTTGTTGTGGTCGAGCCGAAGGTGCCTTGCCGAGAAGCTGCCGATGCTGCCGCCCAGCTGCAGCGCCGCGCCCTCACGGCCGGTCGAGCCGCCAAAGAGGTGGGTGAGCACCGTGCCAATCACGACGAGGCCCCCCTGGACAAGGGAGACCTTCTTCCCCTCGCGGATGGCCTCAATGACTGAATTTGTCCCGCGGTCGTTGCCGTGCCCCGTCCAGCGGTAGAGTGCGACGATGAAAAGCCCGGCCACGGGCAGAAACCAGATGATCCACGGATACTTCTCTCGGAAAATTGTCGCGTACTGGATGCCGTAGCCAAAACCGCTCGTCACCGCGCCCACGACCGTCCCCACGCAAACCCCCACCAGGGCCCATTTTAATAAGGAAACAAGATCCCTTCCAAAGCGTTTCATAATTGTACTTCCTTGATGACAAGTAAATTATTTCTTCTGTCCGTAGCCCCTGTACATACGCGCGGCGTCGGCGAGCTGGTCGGCATCAAGAACCGCCATTTTACCGGCGCACATGCACCGCCACTGCACCTCGGCACACCACTCGCAATCCTCCAGAACCTGGAAGGCCTTCGCAATGTCCTTCCCGGCAGCGAGGATGCCGTGGTTCTGGAGGAGAACCGCGTTCATCTGCCCAATCGCCCGGGCGGCCGCATTTGCCAGCTCCGCCGTCCCGAAGGTCGCGTAGTCCGCAAGGGGAACCTCGCCCTCTCCAGCAGAGAGAAGCGCAAAATGCAGCGGCCGGAGCGGCTCGCGCATGCAGGCGAGAGTCGTTGCATACATGGAATGCGCATGGACGATTCCGCCGAAATCCGGGCGAACACGGTAGAGGGCCGCGTGCAGGCCAAGCTCCGAGGACGGCTTGCGGTCGCCCTCCACGACATTTCCGTCAATGTCACAGATGACCACGTCCTCGGGACGGGTTGCCTCGTACGGGATCCCGGACGGGCTGATTGCGAGCAGCCCCGTTGCAGGGTCGAACGCACTTACGTTCCCCGCCGTCCCCTGGGTCAGTTTTTTTTCAAGCAGCAGGCAGCCGTACCGCACCACGGCCCTGCGGGCCTCCTCCATCAACATTTCTCTCTCCTTTTCTTGTTACTCTGTTCAGCTAACCCCTAAAGTAGTATTGTTTTTCCTCGTGAAGGGCTTGTCATTCTGAGCGAAGCGAAGAATCCCGTAAGGTTTC
>CADCQU010000119.1 GCA_902803635.1 uncultured Lachnospiraceae bacterium
ATCCATGGTCGGGGGAGCCATCAGGCGCTTGTAATGGTTGTAGACCGCCACCGAGAGCACCTTCTTGGCCTCGTCCTGGCCGATGACATACTCGTCCAGGAATTCCTTGATCTCCTCCGGCTTCCGAAGGGTGATCTTCTTGCTCTGCTTCTTTCCGCCGCGAGCCGAACGGGGGCCACCCATATCTTCTTGAAGGAGCGAGGCACAGAGCTCCACGCAGTCACTGCAAATGTACAGGTTGTCCGGGCCCTGGATGAGCCGCCGGACCTGCATTTCCGTCTTGCCGCAAAAGCAGCAATGAATCTTCGTTTGATTTCTTGCCATGGTTACCTCATTAAAAAGCAAAGAAAATGAAAAGGCGTTTCCCCATCACCGAACGGCCGATGCATTTAAGGGAAACGCCTGTTACAGTCCATGCGGCGCAACACCCGCTACAGTTCAGACAACCTAATCTGCAACAGACGCCTTGGCAGTCTTACCGTTTCTCCACGACACTGTCAATGAGACCGTACTGCACGGCCTCCGCAGCGGACATCCAGTTGTCCCTGTCCGTGTCCTTCTCGATCACCTCGATCGGCTGGCCGGTATTTGCCGCAAGCGTCTCGTTGAGGCGCTGCTTAATCTTCAAAATATGCTCCGCCTCGATACGGATGTCCGAGGCCTGTCCGCGGGTACCGCCGGAGGGCTGGTGGATCATGATCTCGGCATTTGGCAGGGCCTGGCGTTTGCCCTTGGCGCCGCCGGCAAGAAGGAAGGCCCCCATGCTGGCCGCCATGCCGATGCAGATTGTCGAGACGTCGCATTTGATATACTGCATGGTGTCGTAAATGGCCCAGCCGGCCGTCACCGACCCGCCCGGGCTGTTGATGTAGAGGCTGATGTCCTTCGAGGGATCGTCGGCCTCCAGGAAGAGGAGCTGCGCGACCACGACGCTCGCGGTCACGTCATTTACCTCGTCGCCGAGGAAAATGATGCGCTCCTTTAGAAGGCGCGAGTAGATGTCATAGCTCCGCTCGCCCTGGGGCGTCTGCTCAATTACATAGGGTACAAGTGCGTTTCTCAAGATTTATTCCTCCACGGCGCTGTCCGCGAGGATGCTGATTGCCTCCTGCACGGCCAGATCCTTCATAATCTGCTCTTTCTCGTAGTCGCCAATCGACTTCTTCAAGTCGTCCTTCTCCATGCCGTACTGGCTGGCCATCTTCTCGATTTCCGCCTCGAACTGCTCCTCGGTAATCTCGATGTTCTCTACCTCGGCAACGGCCTCAAGGACAAGGCGGGTGCGGATCCGGCGGAGAGCCTCCTCGCGGAGGGATTCCTTGAATTTCTCCTCGTCCATGCCCTGGTACTGGAGGTACATGTCGATCGGGATGCCCTGGCTCTGGAGCTGGCGGGCATAGTCCATGTACATCTGGTTCACCTGCGTGTCCACCATGGCATCCGGAATATCCATCTGGGCATTTGCCGTGGCCTTGTCGACGGCCTCGTTCTCCTTCGCCGTCTTGGCGCTGCTCTCCTTGCGCTCACGGAGCTTTTTCGCGATGTCCTCGCGCATCTCGGCCAGGGTCTCGAACTCGGAGTAATCGGCGGCGAAGTCGTCGTTCAGCTCCGGAAGCTCCTCACAGGTGGCCGAATGCAGCACGCAGTGGAAGACAGCCGCCTTGCCAGCCAGGTCCGCCGCATGGTACTCCTCCGGGAAGGTAACCTCGACATCCTTCTCCGTGCCGAGCTCGCAGCCGATGAGCTGTGCCTCAAAGCCCGGGATGAACGTGCCGGAGCCAAGCTTCAGCTTGAAATTCGTGGCGGTGCCGCCCTCAAAGGCCTCGCCGTCCACGGTGCCGGCATAGTCCAGCTCCACGATATCGCCGTCCTCGAGCGCACGGCCCTCGACCGGAACCTGGCGGGCGTTCTTCTTCTGCTCCTTCTCCAGCTCCTTGTCGACATCGACATCGCTCACAAGCGTATCCTGCTTCTTCACGGTCAGGCCGCGATATTCGCCGAGGGTCACCTCGGGCTTCACGGCGATCTCCACAGAATAGACAAAGGGCTTGTCCTTGCCGATGTCCACGATGTCAAATACCGGGCGGGAGACGAAGGTAAGGCCTGTCTCCTTGGCCGCATCATCGTAGGTCGCATTGATGGCATTGTTGGCTGCGTCCTCGTAGAAAACGCCCTCACCGTACATCCGCTGGATAAGCTGCAGGGGTGCCTTGCCCTTACGGAAGCCGGGGATGGAAATCTTCCCGCGGTTGGCAAGATACGCCTTCTGGACGGCCTTGGCAAATTCCACCGCCGAAACCTCAACGACAAGCTTCACCATGTTGTGCTCAAGTTTTTCCACTTTAACGCTCATGTTACCCTCCTGACCGGGATATGACTCTGCATCCCGTGTTCTTATTTCCGGTGCCGCTCGGCACCGACGGTCGTATTTTGCTCCTGTGCCTTTACACGGAAGTTCATTATAGCACAACTCCCGGCAGATGGGAAGAAAAAATTCAGAAAATCGTATGTTCCAGTTCAG
>CADCQU010000120.1 GCA_902803635.1 uncultured Lachnospiraceae bacterium
CTTGACAAATGTCAAGTAATTTTTTGCGAGAAGTGCAGCACCAGACCGTCATGCGGCCGCCGCGCTTGCGCGAGCGGACATATGACGGTCGCAAGAACATGGAGCACGAAGTGCGGAATGTTCGCAGGTGCGAAGCGGGCAAAGGCGAAGCCGCATGGCCGCAGCACCAGACCGTCATGCAGCCGCCGCGCTTGAGAAGCGAAATTTGCGAATTATATGCCTGTTAACGTAAACAGTACCGCGGCGGTTGTACAACCGAACGGGTCGTCAAGCGCAGGTTTGTAACTGTTAGCAGTAACCAATGCTCCTTCGTGAGCGAAAACGATCTTAAACGGGGCAAAAAAAGAAGCCGCGGGGAGGAAAGTTCCCGTGGCTTTGTTGAAAATAATTAAATATATTTAAGCAAATGAGAGCCGATGATTATTAAAAATATTCTTTTCGGCGGCAGAAAAAATTGGAAATATAAACAACGGGAATGGCGGGTGGGTCAATTTTCCTCGTAAATCCAGGGTCATTTTTTATTCAATATCAAAAGTCAGGAAAGTGACTCGTTCGGTTGCATTTGCAAATGGGGGCATGAAGAGATTGGCACTTAGCTTGCATTTGCTAAATGGCTCGCGAAGGCCTGGGGTTTTCTTTGGGAATGCCCATTGCATCCGTCTCCTTGTCCATGGTACTCGTCTTTGTGGCTCTCAAACGTTGGATGTCAGGAGAGTGGCATAGGTCTTCTGGTCGGCTGCGGAGATGCCCATCGCGTCCATGGCTTCGCTGGCAGTCCAGTGCGTATTATCCATGAGGTTTTTGATGTGGCTTAAGGTTTCTGCATCCTTCTTGTCCGTTATCTCTCTGGCCTGTTTGTCCAACAAGGGCTTTGCAATTCTTTCCCAGATATAGTCATAGTCATTCATAGAACGTCTCCTCGTTTGTCATTTCAGCCATTCACTTGCCTCCTTTATCATACCATAGTTTGCCCGGACTTGTCTAATATAACATACAAAGGAACGAAAAGCAAGTGAAAATATGTAAAAATGAAATAAGCATGATTTATAAATCGTAATTTTCTGATATCTTTAGCTGAAGATTTTGGTATGTTCTGGGGGACTTAAACCGGTTTCGCGGTACTTATCAGGGATTCAATGTTTGCTCTTTTTCTTCTTGCATCAGTGTTCGCATCCTCCAATAATACCAAAAACAAGAGAAAATTTGCCGGGGACTAAACTGACGGTTCAGTGACAACGGGATTTGTTTCTGGTATGATGAAGGTAGGAAGGGGAACATTCGCTTCTTCGCGGATTTTTGCGGGGCATCAGTGTCGGCTCACCATGAAGGGATATCCATTTGTCATTTCCAACCCCGGCTTTCGTCTGGAGAAGGATGACCGCGACAGGGATACGTTCTATGAGAAGGAGGCTCTTCGCTGCACGCTGGGCGTTGTGGAACAATTGTCCGGGGAAGAGGCATTTGCCGTTTTCGAGCATTTGACAAAATTTTGGGCGTCGGCTGGGAGCGGGAACCCGTTTCCTATGCGCAAAGTGATTGAGGCCTTGGTTCGAATCCTTGCAAAGGACGAGGATTTGCGGAGACGGTTTCGTGCATCTTATATCGACAAATTGGCTGCTGCATATTTTATGGGTTACTCGGAAAATGAGAAGCGGTTGGCAAAAACATGGTTTTCCGTCTGGCCGGGGCGGGAGGGCTTTCGGACGGTGCGAGGCTGTTTTCATGAATTGGGTATTCGCACGATTCCGGAGCTTTGCCGGGAGAATGATGGCTTTGCCGTGGTACGGAAACCGGATGCGAGGGAGCTTTCGTGTATCCATTTCCTGCAGGAAATCGTTCGGGAGGATTTTGGGGATCTCGTATCGTGCACGGTTTTGCCGGAATGCCGGGTGATCGCCAATGAGAAGGCGGGGGTGGAAGGCTATGCGAGCACGCATTTGACAAGGACAGGGAAACCAGGCGGGAGTGGCCTACGCGTGAAGCGGGAAATTTCGGGTATCAACTTGAAGGTGAGCTGTTTTCAGAGGAATTAAATGAGAATAGATGATGATTTTAAATATTCTTTTCGCTGACAGGAAGGATTGGTAATATAAACAACGAGAATGGCGGGTGGGTAAACTTAAAAAATATGTATTTTTTTATATTTATAAACTGCTGGTTTAGTGACAAACGAAGCGACTGTGATTTATAATGAAAATATTATTTCCGAGGGACGGAAAACTGACGAAATTAGCTCACCATCTCTTGCTAAATTTGGGAAGGGAGAGAATGTGGCTACAAAGGTTTTGCTAAGGATATGCAAGGCTTTGGATTTCGATGATTTTTCCCAGATAGTGGAAATTGAAAAAGAGGCGTGATTGTCAATGACGAATAATCTTTATTCGCTCGGGGAAGAGACCGAGCAGATTGAATTCAAAAAGAGCACGGGGGAGCTGAAGGAGGGGGTTATTTCAATGGCCTCCATTCTGAATAAGCATGGCAGTGGGAAGCTATATTTTGGTGTTAAAAATGACGGCACGGTCATTGGGCAGGAGATTAATGATACCACCATGCGCTCAGTCAGCCAGACAATCGGAAATCACCTGCGTCCGGCGGTCTATCCGACCATTACTAAGGAGCAATATGGAGAACGCACTGTGATCTTGGTGGAGTTTGAAGGTACGCAGCAGCCTTATCTCGCTTATAATGTCCCTCGAATTCGGGTGGCAGACGAAGACCTGGTTATGGAACAGCCTATATATGAGGAAATGATGCGTAAGCGCGACAACATCAGCTACTCATGGGAGAGCCAGCGTTCAAAATATAAGCTCTCCGATATTGACCAGAAGATATTTAAATCATACCTTGGGAAAGCTAAGAAGGTCGGACGCATCAGCTTTGAGAACGAGGATCCTGCAGATGTGATGACTAAGTTGGAGCTATCCGATGGTGAGTGGCTCCTGAACGCAGGAGCCGCGCTGTTTGTGGAATGCGGAATCAATGAACTGCAGATGGCAAAGTTTGCCTCAGATGAGCGATTGACATTTACAGATATCCGCCGGTTCACTGGCCCGATTCTAGACCTTGCGGATAAAGCCGTCCAGTATGTGGTTGATGCGATGGACTGGCGCGTGATGTTTGACGGAAGCCTTGAGCGGAAGGAAATCCCTGAAATCCCTGTTGATGCCATTCGTGAAGCCGTCATCAATTCTTTCGGACACAGGCTGGTTGAATCTGGGCAAAGCGTGGAGGTGGCAATTTACCGTAGCTTCATAGAGATATACAGCCCTGGAAAATTCCCGGACGGCGTGACGCCGGAGATGTTTATCCGGGAGATCCGGAAACCCATACGCCGGAATCCTCTGATTACAAGGACGCTTTATTAGTTCGAAGGACATGGAGAGCTTTGCGACAGGACTGAAACGTATCCAGGATGCCTGCGATGAATTCGGTTGCAAGGTTGAGTATTACGGCGATGACTACGGATTTACTGTACGCTTTTACCGTCATTGCGGGGAAGGTTGGGGAGAGGTTGTGCATTCTGGAAAGGGAAATGCACAAGCTGATGCACAAGCTCATGAACAACCTCAGAGTATGGAGGAGCGCATTATCGCTTTCTGCTCCGTGCCGAGAACTATGAAGGAGATTCAGACGATGCTAGCGGTCAAGGATCGCAGGACAGCAAGCAAGTATGTGAAGCAACTGATTGAAAAGCAGCGGATTGCGATGACAATTCCGGATACACCGAATCATCCGAATCAGACGTATATTACGATGTGATCGGCGCACGTTGTAACCTGTCCCCGTGCATTGTGATGAGAATGAGTGCCTGTTAACATTAAGAATATTCTTTTGTCTTATCCGATGAAATGGAGTGTCAATTATGTGATGCGGGATTTTGTGCAGAACTTCTTTGACGAGATTGGGCCGGAGAGGTTTCAAGAGGATTTTCGGCATGAATACGATGGGAAGACGCTGACCGTTTACAACAAGGGGGGCGTGGAGCTGGACTGGTTCTGCTATGCTGGAGTCGGAGTACTTGCATGTAAAATGAGAGGGGAGGTGAGGAGATGAAGGGCGTTAGACGGCTGCTGGTGCGGCGGATGAATGTTTCGATTAATTTGGAGAAGACTGGGAAGCGGATACGGGAGCTGGTGCGGGAGAGTGGATATTCCGTGCGGGAGCTTATGCGGATGACGGGAGTGACGACGGAGCAGGCGATTTACAAATGGTACCGGGGGAAGTCGCTGCCATCGGAGGAGGTGCAGCTTGTTTTGTGCGAGATTTTGGGAGTTGAGCTTACGGAGCTTTTGGTGATTGAGGGGGACTATGGGCTGCGGGCGCGGCTGGCACGAATTTTGGAGTGGAGGGAGCGGGAGATGCGGGGAAGAGTGAGGATGTATCAAG
>CADCQU010000121.1 GCA_902803635.1 uncultured Lachnospiraceae bacterium
AAGAATCCCGTCCGGTCTCAGCCAACGCCGAGGGGATTCTTCGTCGCTTTGCTCCTCAGAATGACATATGATATCGTTTATGAACGTATCGCCGTTAGAATCCCGGCCGGTTTCCTCCACTTCCCTTTACACCGTAATCGTCGTATTATTAAGGTCCATCGCCCGAACGTAGGTCACGTTCTTCGCGAGCTTCTTCACGAGTTCAATGCCATGAATGTCAAATCCATCCCCGTCCCGTTCGTAGGACGTGGGGTCGAAGTGAATCCCGTTGTCCCGGAGCCGCAGGATGAACGCCTCCTCCCCCGTCTCTGACTCCAAGGCCGGAATGACCGTCAGGCAAATATCAATCCACTGGGACTTCTTCCCCCCGTACTGCACGATGTTGTGAGCCATCTCCTCCGCGCAGACCGCGATCCGGTTCGACATTTCCCGGCCCTCGGCGTGCTGCCCGCAGAAATCCAGAATCTCATGCGGCACCTTCGCCACATCGTCGTCCTTCGCGGGAATGGTAAAGTCGAGGCAATTCCCCGGATTCTCATCCGGGATGAGCAGCAGCGGCTGTCCCCTGTATCTAATCTTCCGATAGAGGAAGGCAACGAGCGCCGTCAGCCCCTCGGACGCCACGAAGGCCAGCCCGAAGCCAAAGTACCCGGTTCCGCCGGCGGCCTGCGTCGCCCAGATGCCCAGAAGAGCTCCCGGCACCAGGATCACGCCATTTTCCAGCGTCGTGATGATCGTTGCGATGGTCGGCTTCTCCACGGAGCCGTAGTACATCGACCCGAAATAGTTCCAGTAGTTAAACGGCATGGAGAAGACAAAGATCCGGAGCACCAGCATCATGTTCTCCTGGAGAACCGGGTCCGTCACCCCGAACAGCATGGTAAACTGCCTTGTAAAGAGCAGCACGGCCGCCATCAGCACCACCGTCAAAATCGCGCCATAGCGGAGAATCTTCCGGCAAAGAACATGCAGCCCGTAGAAGTCCTTCTCCCCGTACAGCGTCCCGGCGATATTTGGGATGACCCCCATAAACCCGCCGATCAGCATGACCAGGACAAATTCCGCGTTCGTGCAGACCGTATAGACCGCCATGCCGTCCTCCCCGAGGAGGGACAGGATAATGCCATTTAAGAGCAAGGCCTTGACAAGGTTGACCACCAGGAACATAAGGCTCGGAAGGCCCGTCTTGAGGGCGACACGCATTTGCCTGGCATCTTCGGCCTTGCTGTCCGCCGCCGTCTCCTCCACCAAAGCCTCCCCGCTCTCGGCCTCCGCCATTTGCCGACCAGGCAGGATAAAGCCCAGCATCCTCTTTTTGGAGCGGAAATACGGGATCAGCACCACGAGTCCCGCGAAGAACCCCAGCATGGTGGAGAGGGCCGCCCCGCGGACGCCCATCGGCGTGAATTTCAGGAAAATGAAATCCAGGATCAGGTTGATCACGTTCGAGACGACAAAATACGCGCCCGCAAGCTGCGGATGGGAGTCCACGGCGACATAGTAGGAAAGCAGAAGACCGAAGGCAAAGCCCGGCGAGCCAATAAGAAGCACGGAAATGTACGCCGCGACGTCCTCCTCCAGGGATCCGCCCATCGCAAGCAAATGCGCGAGCGGCCCGGACAGGAAAATGCCTGCAAGGACAAACAGGACCGCGCAAATGGCCGTGATAAGGAAGGTCGTCGTAAAGAGCTTCCGCGCCTCCCGCTTCTTCCGCCTGCCCAGAAGGATGGAGGCCGTGACCGCCCCGCCGTTTCCGAGGAAGTACCCCGGAATCTGGATTGCGGCCAGCACCGGCGCACAGAGCCCGATCGCCGACATGGCCCCCTTCCCCAGAAGGTTCCCCACCAGGATCGTGTCCACCACCGAGCCAAGCTGCAAAGCCAGCTTCATCATGATCGCCGGCAGCAGGTACTGCCGTATCTTTATATTCAAAAGTTCACTGTTTCGTACGTGCATCGTCAAGCCCTCTCTTTCCCGCACAATATATCCCCATTATACATGGTTTTTGTAGAAAATCACAGAATTCTGAGAGCACAAGTGAGATTTTTATGGCATTTTGAATACAAAGTAAATAGGAATCCCCTCTCCGTCACGGCTACGCCGTGACACCTCCCCCTTGAGGGGGAGGCAAGAGGAGCACCGAAAGATGTGAATAAAGAAGCGGGCAGGGATGTGCCCTGCCCGCCTTGTGGTTTATGAATATCTTCCCATATTTATGTTGCCTGTTACTTGGTGATCTTTACCGCCTTGGCTGTGCTGTAGGCGGAGAAGTAGTTGGCCTTGGAGACGGTCTTGTACGCGCGGACGCGGACGTAGTAGGTCTTGCCCTTGGTGAGCTTGCTGATCTTGGCCGTGACGGTTGCAGCCTTCTTCACGGTCAGGGTCTTGGCCTTCTTGAAGTCCTTGGTGAGCGAATACTGGACCTGGTAGCCGGTGGCCTTTGCGTTCGCGCTCCACTTAAGGCCTAATGTGCCGGCGGCGGAGTTCTTCGCGGTCGTGATCGTCGGCTGCGCGAGCCGGCAGGCCGTGGCCGACTTCGAGAGCGTGCTCGTCCCGGTCGCGGCCGTCGCCACGATCTTGTAGACGTACTTCGAGCCGTTGGTGTTGGCCTTCGTGTGCGTGAGGCTGTTGGCCCCGTTGGTGATGGTCTTGATGAGCTTGTTGTTGCAGTAGACGAGGTAGCCGGTCGCACCGGTGACCTTCGCCCAGGCAACCTTGAGGCCCTTCGCAAGGTTCGTGACCTGGATCTTGGTCGTCGCCGCCGGGACCACCTTGACCGTCACCTTGATGGAGGTCACGGCGTAGTTGTCCGTGGAGCCGACCTTGATGGTGAGCTTCACCGTGCCGACCTTGAGGGCCTGCACCTGGAACTTCTTGCTCGACTGCACGGTCTTGACCACCTTGAGGATGGCCGTGTTCGAGGAGCTGACCGCGAACTTCGCGCCCTTGGCGCCGGTAACGGCATATACCGCCTTCTCGCCGACGGCGACGAGGCTTGTCTTGCAGGACAGCTTCTGCTTCGCCTTCGCAATCTCGAAGGTCGCCACGTTCACGCCCGCAAAGTTTCCGATACCCTTTACGAGCACCTTCGCGGTGCCGGCATTGACGTTGTCCTCATAGTCCACCGTGTAGTCGGTACCTTCCACAAGCACCTTCGCGGCACCGGAAACAACGTTGTTTTCATCACCGGCAAGTATGTCGCCTCCCTGGTTCTCGTTGGAGTTTTTCCCGCCAAAGATCACGGTCGGAACCGGCGTGAAGGTCTCTCCGGTGTAGACCACGTCTGCAAGGCCGGTAACCTCCGCCTCGGCAATGTCCGCCGGCGCGATGGTGAAGCCAAGCGAAATCGTTCCGGTGTACTCGCCCGCACCCGAGGCGATGGCAGCCGCCTCGCCGGCCGCGACGTTCTTGTCATAGGAGACGGTGAAGTCCGTTCCCTCGACAAGGCCCGGAATGACGACCGCCGGTGTCTTCGGCGTTCCGTCATAGACGAAGGATGTCTCCGCAAGGCTGGCCGGGTAGTCCTCGATGCTCTTGCTATCGCCCGTCGGCGGGGTCTTGACCGTCACTTCCACTTCCTCGGAGAGCTTCGTCCCCGCAAGGGCGACGGTAAAGATCGCCTGGCCGGGAAGGAGGCCTTCGATGGTGAACGTTGCGGTGCCATTTGCATCAGTCACGACCTCCGCAGCTGTCGCTGTCGCGATACTCGGCGAGTTCGCCGTGACGGTGATTGTCTGGCTCACGCCCGCCTCGGCCGGGAGGACCTTCACGGTGAGCGTCGTGCTGTCACGGTGCAGGATCGCCCGTGTCCCGGTGATTTCCAGCTTCTTCGGCATGGGCGCGACGGCCTGCTCGGTCGAGTAGGCGGCCGCGAGGGCCTTGCCGTTGTAATTCTTGACGTTCTTGACGGTGATCGCGATATCCCCGGAGACCTCGGAGGCGAACCGGTAGGCGAAGGAGGAAGCGTACTGCTTCGTGCCCTCGTAGTTATCCTCCGCATCGAGCGGGACGATCGTCCCGGCGACAGCCGAGCCATTCGCCGTGACCGTGACATTTGCCGCACTCACGGTATCGATCTCCATGTACTGTGTAAAGTCAAATTGCACCTCTGTCGGGTAGGCGGCGACATTTGCCACCTCCGGAGCAGCCTTCGCGACCATCGCGGTGTTGACCTCGGTCTGAATCGGCGGAACCGGGAGGTAGCCGTCCTTGTCGCAGGCGACATCCTGGCGGCTGTCGGCATCGTAGTAGCCGTCCTTCGTGAACTTGACGACCCACTGGCCCTCCGGAACATCCCAGCCGAAGGTGCCGTCCTCGCGGGTAGTCTGCGGGTTCACCTGGTCGTAGTTCTCCGCATCCCAGAGGATTTCAGACTTCTCCTCCGCCGGAACGCCGAACTCGTCGACTGCGTACGTGTACTGGTAAATCTCTGCCTTTACGCCGCCCAGACGGTTCGAGGGAACCGCCTCATAGACGTAGCCGGACGGGTCGGCAATCGGCGTCGCGGGCTGGCCGCCATCGTCATCACCGTCGTCATCGTCATCGTCATCGTCATCATCAAAATCATCGTCGTCGTCATCATCATCATCGTCGTCGTCGCAATGGCAGGGATTGCACGGGCACTTGCGGGCCGCGATGCGAATCGCCTCGTCACGAATCTGCTTGTCGAGGTCGTTGAAGCCATTGTCCACATGCTTGTTCACATCCAGGAAGCCAAGGATGTAATCCGTAAAGTTGGACCACTGGTCTTCCATGTAGTTCTCGGCCTGTTGGGAGACAACGACGATCGTGCCCTTGACGACCTTACGGACCGTCCGCGTGCCCCTCTGGCCCAGACGCTTCAGGATGTATTTGTAAAGCTTCTTCACGCCCTTGGTTCCGGCGGCCCCGGCAAATTTAAGAACCTTGCCGCCCGCATAGTCGAGGAGCGCATTGACCGCAATTGTCCCTGCGGCAAGGAGGTAGGCGACGTTGCGGTACTTGTTGATATCGCTCTGGAACTTACTGAGAATGTTGGAGAAGTCACTGATATCAACGCACTTGCATTTCTTCTCGCCGGCAATCCGCCGCATCGTCTGCGCGAGGAGGTTGTTCAGGGTATCCTGCAGAGCCTGGACGTTGTACTGGAGCTTTACGATCGCGTTCATGATGTTGGCGTAATCCTGCACGCCGGACAATTCGCCAAGGAGATCTGCGAGCGAGCCGCCGATGGACTTGATCTGATCCCAGATGTCGGCCCAGTTGTCCATTCCAAAGATGCGGAAGCCCGCAAGAGCCTCCAGCGCAGTGGCACCGGCCCCGGCGAGGTTCTCGCCGCCTCCCTCGGTCACGAGGGTGATGGTCTCCCGCGCATACTCCTCCGTCGCCGGGTACACCGTCTCGACAATCTCCGAGTTGCCTTCAAAGAACGTGGTGGTGTAGCTGATCGTACCATCCTCGTCCTCGAACTCCACGTAATCCTCCCACTCGGTGAGGTCAAAGGTGGCATAGTCGAGCATTTCCATGCGGTACTCGGCCACCTTCTCGCCCTGCATCGTCAGGTCGAAGGAAATGGCCTCGTCCCCAATTTCCTTATTCTCGGTATCCGCGACGTCGGAAAGCTTCGCGGCCAGGTCGTTCTCGAGGTTCGTGAGCTTCTTCAAACCGTCCGCCATCTCGGAGAGCACCGGCGTGGTGTCGCGGAAGCTGCCGCTGATGTTATCGCAGAGGACTCCAACGGTAACCGGAACCTCCTCGAAGGTCTTATAGTCGTGCGTTCCCATCCAAAGCCCGGTCGCCGCATCATACGTGCAGGGCACCTCGGTCTTGTCGCCCGCGGAGTTCTTGGTCACCACGCGCACGTTGCCAAGGACGGTCGGGTCGCCGCCCGTAAACTCCACGAGGAAGGTGAAAGTCGGGAAGGCCGGCCAATAATTATAGGAAGGAACGGCCGTATTCGGATGCAGGAAGTCGAAGACAGTGCGGAACTCGCAGGTGCGGTCCGTGTGGGCCGTGTTGATCATGGTCACCGAGGCAAGCTCCACGTACTGGTTGTTGTACAGCACCTTCGCAATATCCGTCTCG
>CADCQU010000122.1 GCA_902803635.1 uncultured Lachnospiraceae bacterium
AGGCAACCGAAGAATCCCCTTAGGTAATATTCGCAAAGTTGACGGGATTCTTCGTCGCTTCGCTCCTCAGAATGACATAATAACGTAGAATTGTGGCTAAACGTACAGTTAGAAATTCCCCGATGCACGCGCACGCTTTCATAGCCCACTACTCTCATCTTTCTTGTTGATGCATCTGTAGTCTGCATAAAGGGAGGTAATAAAAACAAAAATAACAGAAGAATTGCAAGAACGGCAAAAGCCAGGCCGACTTTCATAGCAGTCTTTCTTTGATTTCCTACAACAGCATTTCTGGACCCACAGCTTCTCCTGCCCTGTGGACGCGCCCCCGGTACCCTTTTCACCTTATTGCCAACAGTCACCGAACGGTTCTTCTCCATCGGCATCACGGTAATACTCAAAGAGTTCCCACGTTCTTCCTTCCTATTCTTAAGAGTCAATTCCGTCATCTCCTACCCCTTTCCGGTACGTTTACCATTTGCAAACCCAAAAAGCAAATTCATGTTCGGAACATCCGTTCTCACTTATCATAAAGGCAGAACGAACGTTTGTCAAGCGAAATTGGCAAAATTTACGAACATATTTTCCGAATATCTGTTTGCAATCCTGAAAAAGATGTGTTATAATGCTTTTGAGCATAAGTTACAAAGTGGCTTTTTCAGTAGGGCACTTGAATTGTAACGAGCAAAAAGCTTAAGTGGCGAAATGCTATCCTCTTTACCGATGGGATTGAAAAAACAGACAGGACCCATGTCTGAAAAAAGGAGGCCTCTATGGCATACGGAAAGATTACCAAGAAGCAGAAAGAGATTTTGGAGTATATCAAATCGCAAATCGTGAACCGTGGTTATCCGCCTTCGGTTCGTGATATTTGCGAGGCCGTCGGGCTTCGCTCCACGTCTTCCGTACACGCACATTTGGAGACACTGGAGAAAAACGGCTATATCCGCCGTGACCCGACGAAGCCCAGGGCCATCGAGATTATGGACGACAGCTTCAACGAGTTCCGCCGCGAGGTGGCAAATGTCCCCGTGATCGGAACCGTGGCCGCCGGTCAGCCACTTCTTGCCGTAGAAAATATCGAAAACTATTTTCCGATTCCCACCGACCTTCTCCCCAACAAGGACATCTTTATGCTCAAGGTGAAAGGGGACAGCATGGTGAACATCGGCATTCTGGATGGCGATTTTGTCGTCGTCGGCAGCCAGAGCGATGCCCATGACGGCGAAGTGATCGTGGCCCTCGTGGATGACTCAGCAACCGTAAAGACCTTCTACCAGGAGGAAGGCCGCGTCCGCCTCCAGCCGGAGAATGACACGATGGAGCCAATCTATGTCTACGGTTCCCTTATGATTCTCGGCAAGGTCATTGGCGTTATGCGGTTTTTCCGATAAATATAAAAATACCGAGGATTCTCGATGGAGAGAATCCTCGGCAATATTTCCCATTTTTTTCAAAGCTCTTCAAGCGTGATCTCTTTCCCGTCCTTCCAGATACGGTCAAGGTCGTAGAAGGCACGGGCCTCCTCGTCGAAGATATGGACAACGACACCCTTGTAGTCTAAAAGCGTCCAGTTTGCATTGCGATGCCCTTCGATATGATCCGGCTCGAAACCCGCCTTGGTCGCGCTCTCTTCTACCGCGTCGCGAAGAGCGTCCGTGTGGTTCAGGTTACGGCCCGTTGCAAGAACGAAATAGTCACCGAGCGGGGAAATCTCATCAATTTCGATAATACGCACATCCTCTGCCAATTTGTCCAGAAGTGCGTTCACAACAACCCCCGTTAATGTACGGCTTTCCGATTTCTCCATTGTAATCGGTCCTCCTTACCTTTCTTTTATCAAATAGAAATTATTACAGATAACCTTACAAAATCCATCTCCTTCATTTTTATCTCAGAGAGTGTCATTCTGGTTTTGTTACAATAACTTTCCCTTCAGAATCCAGCAGAGGTGTGATACCCGCACCATATCCGGATTTCCACGTAAGATAATGTACGCCCGTTTCCTTATCAACAAGAATCTGACGGCATCCCTCATCACTGATTTGACTGCCATCTTTGAAAATGACTTCGAACCTGTTTTCCTTTTTAGACATAATACTGTTCTCCTTTGGCCCTTAATCGCGCCGATCTTCGTGCACCTCTTCATAGAAGGCAAAGGCATCGCTGGTGCTGGTGTCGATCTTACTGCTCTTTGATTGCAGGTAGAGGAGCATATCCTTCAGAACGAGGTAACAGGTCTCGTCGAGGTCACGGAACGCCATCCTGCGAATGCTCGCCAGATTCGGAGATTTGTTCCTTCGCGGCTCAATATAGTCAGCGATAAATACAATCTGCTCCAGCGGGGACATGGCCGGGCGACCGGTCGTATGGGAACGAATCGCATCCAATATCTCCGGATCGTGGACATCGTATTTTTCCTCCGCGATAAAGGCTCCCAGCTTCGCATGGAGAAGGAAAGGATTCTCCCGCTCAATCTCGGTCATCGCGATTCCATTTTTCTCGCAGAGACGAATTTTCTTCGCGTCCGGAATACATTTGGCACTGTCATGGAGAAGGCCGGCAAGCTCTGCCTTCTGGAAATCCACGCCATGGGCCATTGCGAGGGCAGCGGAAAGAAAACGCACGCCCTGTGTATGGAAATAGCGGGACTCGTCCATGTACTTTTTCAGCTTACGGCTGTATTTTTCAATATCATAGGTATCCGCCATACGTTCTCCCTCCGTTCCCTTACGTATTGTCTCTGGTCTGCTATCAACTTTCATGAGAGAAGTGCGCCTAAAAAAGCCCCTCTCAGTCGGCTTCGCCGACAGCTCCCACTGAGGGGGAGCCAAGAAGTATCCTTACTGCTTCTTCGGCAGCTCGATCTTGCGGTTCTTGTCCTTTCCCTGCCGATAAAGGACAATCTTCTTTCCGATGACCTGCACGACCTCCGCGTGTGTGCGCTCGGCCACGATGTCCGCAAGCTCCATCGGATCGTCCGCGCAATTCTTCTGTACGCCAATCTTGATAAGTTCGCGCTTGGCCAAAGCCTCCTCGACATTTTTCGTATTCTCCGGCGTCAGCGAGGCCTTTCCTAAATAGATGATAGTTTCCTCCGTCATGGCAAGGCTTCGAAGAAACGCCCGTTGTTTACTCGTCAGCATCCGTCAAATCCTCCAATTCATCCAGCTCGTCCCCGTAGTAGTCGAAGGCATGGCCGTACATACGCACGGTATCGCCATCCTCGATGCCCTGGCGGCGAAGGTCGTCCAAAATCCCGGACCGAACCAGGAATTTTTGGAAATAGACAAAACCCTTCTCCGAGTCGATGTTCGTAAAGCTGAGCATCTTCTCGATCTTCGGCCCCTCCACGATGAAGGAACGCTTCCCGTCCCGTTCCACACTCTCGGTCACCGTGTAAGGTAGATCCGTGACGGCAACGATGTCCTCCGGGAAGAACTCCTGCTCATAGTATACCTGTTCCGGGGCGGTTGTTTCAAGTAAATTCATCACGGCGCGTAAAAGTTCTTGCACGCCCTCCCCGCTGACGGCAGAAATGGCGTAGACAGGGTACTCCGCCTCGAACTCCCGACGAATTCTCGGAAGCGGATCCTCGTCAAGGGCACCCGTGACATCCACCTTGTTGGCCGCGATCAGAATCGGTTTCTTTAAAATGTCCGGGTTGAACGCCTCCAGTTCCTTGTGGATGGCCCGAATGTCCTCCACCGGATCGCGTCCGTCGAAGGAGGCCGCGTCCACCAAATGGATGAGCACCCGCGTCCGCTCGATGTGGCGAAGAAACTGGTGTCCCAGTCCCACGCCCTCCGAAGCACCCTCGATAAGTCCCGGCATATCCGCGATGACAAATCCGCGCCCGTCGCCAAAGTCCACGACACCTAAGTTCGGCTGGATTGTCGTAAATGGATAGTCCGCAATCTTCGGGCGGGCATTTGTCACACGGGAAAGGAAGGTCGATTTCCCGGCATTTGGGAAGCCCACCAGGCCGACATCCGCCACGAGCTTCAGCTCCAGCGTGATGTCAAGGTCCACTGCAGGCTTTCCAGGTTCCGCGTACTGGGGCGCCTGGTTCGTGGGCGTCGCGAAATTCATGTTACCGCGGCCGCCACGACCACCCTTTAAGACCACCTGGCGCAGATTTTTCCCGGAAAGGTCCGCGATGACCTCGCCCGAATGCTCCTCACGCACGATGGTTCCCTCTGGAACCTTCAAAATCAGGTCCGCGCCGTCGGAGCCGTGGCAGCGCCTCTTGTTGCCCTCCCCACCGTCCCCGGCCCGGAACATGTAACGATGTTTATAGTAGAAAAGGGTCGTCATCCCCTTGTCCACCTCGAAAATGATATCGCCGCCACGGCCGCCATCGCCGCCATCCGGGCCTCCGGACGGAACAAATTTCTCGCGCCGAAAGCTCACATGGCCGTCGCCGCCCTTGCCAGAGCGGATATGAATCCTCGCATGGTCCTGGAACATATATCCCCCTTTCTAATATGTAATAGGGTAGAGGGAGGCAAATGCCGAACCTCTACCCTTCCTCGCAAGTCGCGTGCTGCCGAAGTCAGCTAACTTACTTCCCTACACGGCTCTGTGAATAAAAAGGCTTCAAATCCCTGCGGATTCGAAGCCCTACGTTCCTACCTCATTCGCTCACAGTCTCGACAAGCTCAATGTAGCACTGCTTGCGGTCCCTGCCCAGCCTTGCGAAACGGACAATACCGTCTGCCTTGGCATAAAGCGTATCATCACCACCACGACCGACATTTGCGCCCGGATGGATGTGGGTGCCGCGCTGTCTGTAAAGAATGTTGCCGGCCTTGACAAACTGGCCGTCAGCCCTCTTCGCGCCTAATCTCTTGGCTTCGGAATCGCGTCCGTTCTTTGTGGAACCGACACCTTTCTTGTGGGCGAAGAACTGAAGATTTAAATTCAGCATCTCTTACACCTCCTGGATCTTAACTTTCAGGTACTTTTTCCCTGATGACTCTTCGATTTGTTCCAGTCCGAGCACCATCGCGTCGACCAGAACCTTTCCCTTCTCGGACAAGCCGTTAGGGAATTGACAAATGAGCCGCCCATTTGCATCCGAACTTTCCACCATATCCTCGGTCAAAGCCTCAATGGCATTTGCCGTGTTGAAGGTGAGAATCGATACCGCCGCGCAGTAGATGTCCTCGCCTGCCTCACGGTACCCTGCATGTCCGGAGACCTCGTAGCCCGTCCATTTGCCTTGTTTCCGATAAATTACTGCCTGAATCATGCTTAACCGTTGATCTTGTCGATCCGGACAGCCGTGAAGTACTGCCTGTGGCCGTTCTTCTTGTGGTAACCCGTCTTCGGCTTGTAGCGGTAAACGATGACCTTCTTGGCACGGCCGTTGGCGACCACCGTGGCCTCGACCGTCGCGGAAGCGACATCGGAGCCAACCTTGAGCACGTCGTCCTTGACGGCGAGCACCTGGTCAAATGTAACGCTTTCGCCTTCCTCAACCCCGAGCTTCTCAACACGGATCACATCGCCTTCGGAAACCTTGTACTGCTTTCCGCCTGTTGCGATAACTGCATACATGGAGCACACCTCCTTTTTACAAAACTCGCCGGATTCGGTGACGTCTGAGCGTACTTGTAACCACTCCGTGCGGCATACTCGAATATTCTAACATGGGAATTCACACTTGTAAAGAAATATTTTTGTATTTTTACAAATGAATTATTTGATTTCCCTCTTTGCCGTCACAGCGTACACAAGGATCGTGACCGCGCAGGTAAGCAACGTGGAGACGCCAACCGGAATCAGCGTGTCCAGATTGTAGACCATTTTACTTGCAACCTCGGCAATGTTCCCAATCGTAAAGACGTGAAGCTGGAACGGAAGCTTGAAGAAGAAGTCAAACACGGCCAGCACGCTTGTCGAGAAGAGTGCGATGAAAAGCGATATCAGCATTCCCCACGGACCTTTGTAGAGCAGGTACGAGAAGGAAAAGAACATCGATGCATAGAGCAGGATCATCAAAATCTGGAGCGCAACGGAAATTAGTACATTGACGATATCCCCCTGGAACGTAGCTCCCTTGACGAAAGCCACCACGATCTTGATTGCACCGTCCACCGCAAGAAGCAGAATTCCGGCGATATAGGATGTAAAGAGCTTTGCGCGGAACACGGCGGAACGCTTGATGCCACTGGCTATAATGTTCTTCATCGTCCCTTCCTGGAAATCGTGGCGGGCGATGGTATTCACAAGGAAGACCAGGAACAAGGAAGTGGCACTATCAAGAGATACAAGAACCGTCGTGAGATCCTTCGGAGCCGTGATGAGCGCGACCAGAACGGAAACCGCAATCTCCAGGCACAGGATAATCCAGAACGCTTTGTATTTGAATAACTTGTAAATTTCTGATTTGAACATTTGACAAACCTCCCGTATGCAAAGAGTTACTGGTTCGCAAGACGGAGGAACTCCGCCTCTAAATCAATCTTCTGCGCAACGATTTCCTCCGCACTAATCTCCTTTACGAGTTTTCCGTTCACGAGAATCCCGTAATCCGTAGCAATCTTCTCAAGCTCGCTAAGGATGTGGCTGGAAATCAGCACGGAAACGCCCTTGGCACTGACCTGGATCAGGATCTCGCGGATGTTCGCGATGGCCTGGGGATCGAGAGCGTTGATTGGCTCGTCTAAAATCAGAAGTTCCGGGTCGCCAAGAAGGGCCGCAGCAATGCCCAGAGACTGTCGCATCCCTTCGGAAAGGCTGCCAGCCTTCATATTGACATGATCCTGCAGGCGGACCAGCTCCAGAACCTCCCGAATCTTTTCCTTCGGGGAGGAAAGTCCGATTAGCTGGGCACGGATGGCAAGGTTCTCATAGACCGTCATGTCCTTGTAGAATGTGGGATTCTCAATAATCGCCCCCGTGCGCCTGCGAACCGTGTCCAAATCCACGCCGCGGCGTTCCAGAAGCATCATCTCGCCGTCCGTCGGAATGGAAAGCCCGAGCAACATGCGCATAAGCGTCGTCTTGCCCGCGCCATTCTTCCCGACCAGGCCATAGATGGCACCGTATTTGACATGCATCGAAACAGCGTCCACTGCTGTGAAGGAGCCGAACATTTTTGTAAGCTTTTCGGTCTCGATGGCATAGCCGCCCTTGGGCGCGGCCGTCGTCATGGCGGCACGTCGCTTCACGGCTTCCTCCACCGCCAAAAGCCCCTGCGGAACCACCGGGGCCGAGGCAGCAGCCTCAGCGGCAGCCGTAGCCGCCTGCGCCTTCTTCGTGCTCTCCTGAAGCAGCTTCAGGAGTTGGTTGTACCGTTTCGGATCGAGGACGACCAAATCCTCCTTGTCGTCCTTGGTGATGATGATCGGCGTCCCCTTCTCGTGAGCTGCCGAAGATATCTCCCCATACTTTTCCTTCAATTCCTCTGCCGTAAATCTCTCCAGCATGGCAACCTCCCCTATTAACATACTACCCGCAGCCGCCTTCGACATGTTTTGTCAAATGCAGTCCTAAGCTTTCCCCATTATAGCATAGTTTCCCGAATAGAAAAAGAAGAATCCATAAATTATTTCACAAAGAAATTGCCTGCCGCAGCGTTGGACCGCTCTTTTCACGGATTACCTCTAAAATGCCGAGGGGCGTGATGTCCACGGCCTCGGTCTTCACGCGCTCAGCTTTGGCGAGCTCCCTTGCGAGGGCCAGCACCTCCTCCCGGTCACGGGTTTCTTCCATATTAATAAGGTCCGTCAAAACCATGCCCGAAAGACTCCGGAGGCGCATTTGCCGAAATAATTCGCAGACGGCCTCCTCGTTGATGCGTCGAGCGTTCCGCTCCGGACTTCCCGCACCGCGAAAATGCGCGCTGTTGACATCGACACTGACAAAGGCCTCCGTCGGCTGGATAATCAGCTCCGCGCCACACCGAAGGTGTACGCATTTGTCAAGAAGCCGGCCAAGCTCCGTTTTGAGGCCATATAGTTCGGGGTACGGAAGTGAGCCAGGGCGTTTCTCGGCAAATGCCAGCCCCCGGGTTTTTGCAAGCTTTTGCAGAACCGATTCAGCGGCCGGGAGGTCGGTGAGCAGCCGGTCGGGCGGACAAATGGCCCCTTCCAGAAGACGGAAATAGAAGGGCTGCGGCGGAAGAAGGCAAGTCCCGACCGGGGCATTTGCCACTGACAACAAAAGAGAATGCAGCTTCTCCCGTAGCGATGCCACCTCTTTACGGATTTCTTCCGCAGGGGCCGCAGCCGCCTCCGTCCGGAGGAGCACCGTGCAGTCCGTAAAATCGAAATCATTCGCAAACGCTTCCCGAAGACGACGTTTTTCCGCCGGGGCTAGCTTCGAGGAGATGGACAGCGACATAAATGTAAATGAATGACCTTGCGATTTTCTGGACGGGATGGTATTTTCCTGCGAAGTTCCGATCGGATCAGAATTTCCCTGCAAAGATTCGAGCGGGACGATGTTTCCCTGAGGACTTCCAGACATAACGGAATTTCCTTGCGAGGCTATAAAAGTAGCAGACGCATTCGGGGATTGGAACACGGACGAGAGCACTTGTTCCGTGGGGGAGACAACTGCGTAGCGTCCGGCGAGGCGGAGCTGCTGTGTCGCGACAGCCTGCTTGTTCCCGGCGGCATCCTTCGTGACCTGTGCCAGCACCCTCCCACCGTCGCTCTTCTTTTTATCAAAGTCTTTGAGAAAGCATCTTCCCGCCTCTCCGAGGAGGACGAACGCCCCACCCGTGGCCTTCGCCTTCGATTCCAGCCGGCCCACATATACTCCGCCGACATGCGAAGCCATTTCCGGAGCCTCCACAAGAAGCTCCGTAAGCCGCATATCATCGAAAAGACAGGCCAGCCGAAGCTCCCTTCCCTCCCATTCCATTTTTGTCAGCAAAAAATCCCGCATTATAATTTCCTTATTGAATGTTTGTTATTCTCCTCTTGGCTCCCCCTTAGGGAGAACTGTCAGCGCCAAAGGCGCTGACTGAGAGGGGTCTAGTATCGGATACGCTTTTCTCAAAACGATATCCCAAGCTCTCCCAACCGCTTCCCCTCCGGACCGTACATTTCGGTGCGGAAAATACGGACGGCCAGCGGGTCGTAGACTTGTCCGGTAAAGGCGCACCAGGCTTCGAGCACAGTTTCCGGTTTCAGGTTAGCCGCGCTGCCGGCGGAAACCGAGAGGAAGATCGCGCGGTGAAAGTCTTCCGAAGCAAGTGTCCTACAGATTTCCTCGCCGTCAATCCTGATAGCAATCTCCGCACGGCCGTACGCCTCCTCAGCTCCCGCTCCCTCTCTGACAGCTCCGCTAAGTAATTCGGCACATGTCTTCTTGTCTGCCACTTCCATTTTATAAATCAATGGCCGAATATCGGCATCGCCTTCCGTCTTCTTGGAGACCTTATGGATAACAATGTTCTCCTGTGCAAGAAACGCTTCAATTATGTCATTCTGAGGACCGCAGGGACGAAGAATCCCGTCAGATTCTCCCATGCTGTCATCCTGAAAACCGCTGGGACGAAGAATTCCTGCATCTTTTCCCGAACTCACAATCTCCGGCAGATACCCGTCCTCTAAGAATACGAGATAGTCCGCGCCGCGTACCATGGCCATCGCCTTGCCGCGATTCTCCTCGACGCGGCACATTTCGAGAGCGCGGACACCCTCCGGGCATACCCTGTTGATGCACGCAAGCAGCTCTCTTGCCGGCGGCACGGGCGGAAGCTCGTCGTTATGGAGTCCCATCGCCTTCAGTTTTTCGAGATCGTCGCGGGCCATCTCAAAGGGGTCGCGGTAGGCCAGCTCGACATCCACGTACTCGCCGACGCTCTCAAGCCCCACGCCGAGCGGCGAGGCGAACGAAATCAGAAGGTGCGGGCTGAACCCGCCGGAAAACGCGCACGCAATCCCGCTCTTTCGGAGAGCCTTCTGAAAGAAGCGCATGAAATCCAGGTGACCGACATAGCGAATCGGGCCAACCTTGGTAAGCTTAATCCGAACCTTCATGCCAGCACCTCCCCCTCGTAAGCTGCATTCTCCAGCATCGCCGCACGAGATCCTTCGCTTCGCTCAGGATGACAGGGGGCAGCGTTCTCCAGTTTCGCTACATCAGATCCTTCACTTCGCTCAGTTCCCTTCCCCACAAACGCCTTCCCGGCATTTATGTCCTTCTCCTCAAAGCAGACGCCTCCGCCGTAGACCTTCGCTCCGCAGCCGGAGCAGGCCTGGCGGCAGTTGGGGGTGACGAGGCCTGCCTTGGCCCGCTCCCACTCGCGTACAAGGAAGCGCTTCGTCACGCCGATGTCGATGAAGTCCCACGGGAGAAGCTCGTCCACGGGCCGCTCCCGCAGGGTGTAGAACTCGTGGTCCACGCTACATTTGGCAAATGCCGCAAGCCACCGTTCCATGTGGAAGTATTCGGACCAGGCGTCGAACATGCAGCCGCTCCGGTAGGCCTCCAGAATGACCGCCGAAAGCCGCCGGTCGCCGCGGGCGAAGACGCCCTCCAGCACCGTTCCGTCCGCCTCGTGCCAGTTGTAGCGGATACTCTTCTGGTTCTTCTGTGCCCGCACGGTCTCGCGCACCGTGTATGCATACGAGAGGTAATCCTCCTTGCGGTACATCCGCGCCCACTGGAAGGGCGTGAACGGCTTCGGCACGAAAAACGACGTGCTCACCGTAATCTCGCATTTGCCGTTGCGCTCGGACTTCGGAATCTCGTAATAGTTGTCGCAAATGCGCTGCGCGAGCTCTGCGATTCCCTTCCTGTCCTCTACGGTTTCCGTCGGAAGGCCAAGCATGAAGTACAGCTTCACCTTGTTCCAGCCGCC
>CADCQU010000123.1 GCA_902803635.1 uncultured Lachnospiraceae bacterium
GATTTGGAGGAGAGGTAGGGAAGGGAAAAGATGCAATCGATACGAACAATACATACCCCGGACGTTTTCCGGGACCTCTATGGAAAGGCACGGAAAGAAAAGACGCGGCTCATTGGGCGTCTTTTCGAGATATTTGAGAAATACGGATGTGATCTTATCGAGACGCCCAGTGTGGAGTATTTTGACGTCTTCGCGTCCGACATCGGGACGACGCCCTCGAACGAGCTTTACAAGTTTTTTGACCGCGACGGGAACACGCTGGTCCTTCGGCCCGATTTTACGCCCTCGATCGCCCGCGCGGTCGCCATGCATTTTCCGGAGGAATCCTTTCCGGTGCGGCTTTGCTATGGCGGGAACACCTTCGTCAATACGGCGGAGTACCAGGGACGGCTCAAGGAGAGCACCCAGATGGGCGTGGAGTTCATCGGGGATGCTTCGGCAAATGCCGACGCCGAGGTGCTGTCGCTGACGATTGACGCGCTCCGTGCGGCCGGGCTTTCGGAATTCCAGGTGAGCGTCGGGCAGGTGGATTACTTCAAGGGCCTTATGGAGACCGCGAACCTTTCCGCCGAGGAGGAGGAGGAGATTCGGAGCGAGATTTCCCGGAAGAGCGGCTTTGGCATCGGCGAGCTTCTGGCCGGCAGCCGTCTGGATCCGTCCCTCTCGCGGGTGCTGGAACGCTTGCCGGGGCTTTTCGGGGATGCGGACATCCTCAAAGAGGCACGGGAGCTGGCTCCCTGCGCGCGCTCGCGGGAGGCCGTCGAGCATTTGCAGGAGATTCACGGACTTCTCACAGCCAGGGGGCTTGCCAACTTTGTCGGCTATGACTTTGGACTTTTGTCAAAGTACAAATATTACACAGGCATCATATTCTCGGCCTTTACCTACGGGACCGGCGAGCCGGTCGCGCGGGGCGGGCGGTACGACCAGCTGCTGGGGCATTTCGGACGGGAGGAGCCGGCCGTCGGCGTCGGCATTTCCATTGACCAGCTGCAGACCGCGTGCCAGCGGCAGGGGATTTCCATGTAAAAATATCTTCGGGGAGAGATTCGATGAGGAATATAACGATCGCGTTAACCAAGGGGCGGCTGGCCGCGAAGACGCTCGCGCTCTTTGAAAAATGCGGGATTTCGTCGGCAGGCGCGGATGATAAAGATACCCGCAAGCTCATTTTTAAGAACGAGGAGCTGGGGGTGAACTTCTTCCTCGCGAAGGGGCCGGACGTTCCTACCTACGTGTACTATGGGGCCGCGGACATTGGCGTCGTGGGGCGCGATACCATTTTGGAGGAGGGACTCAAGCTCTACGAGGTGCTCGATCTTGGCTTTGGCCGTTGCCGGATGTGCGTCTGCGGGCCGGAGTCTGCGAGGGAGCTGCTTGCGTCCGGCGAGACCATCCGCGTCGCCACGAAATACCCGAACATTGCGAAGGAGTATTTCCGGAAGCGCAGGCAGCAGACCGTGGAAATCATCAAGCTCTCGGGCTCGATCGAGCTCGCGCCCATCGTGGGGCTTTCGGATGTCATCATGGACATCGTGGAGACCGGCTCGACGCTCCGGGAGAACGGGCTCGTGGTCCTGGAGGAGGTCTGCCCGCTGTCCGCGCGCGTGGTGGTGAACCAGGTCAGCATGAAATTAGAGAATAAACGCATCGCGGAGCTGATCTCAAAATTAAGGGAAGGCTTGCGTGAAGAATGATATATATAGGACGAGGTACTGGGAGATGAAGATTGTAACTCTGACGCGAGAATCGTTTGGCGATATGCAAAAGACCCTGCTTCGGCGGAGCACGGACAGCTATCCGAAGGAGGAGGCGATTGTGCGCGACATCCTCGCCCGCGTGCGGGCGGAGGGGGATGCGGCCGTTTTCGACTATACGGAGAAATTTGACCATGTGCGGCTCGCCCCGGAGACCTTTGTCGTCTCCGAGGAGGAGGCCGAGGAGGCTTACCGGTCCGTGGACCCGGCCTTTATCGGGATCCTCCGTCGGGCTATCGTGCGGATCCGGACCTTCCATGAACGGGAAATGCAGAAGAGTTGGTTTATGACAGAGGAGGGCTGCGTGCTCGGCCAGCGGGTGACCCCGCTTGGCCGTGTGGGCGTCTACGTCCCCGGCGGTAAGGCGGCCTACCCCTCCTCGGTGCTCATGAACGTCATTCCCGCGATGGTGGCCGGGGTTCCGGACATCGTGATGTGCACGCCGCCCGGCCGCGACGGGAAGGTTGCCGCGACGACGCTGGTGGCGGCCCGCGAGGCGGGTGTTGGTACCATTTACAAGGTCGGCGGGGCGCAGGCGATTGCCGCGATGGCCTTCGGGACAAAACTTCTTCCGAAGGTGGACAAAATAACGGGTCCCGGCAACATTTTCGTGGCCCTCGCGAAGAAGGCAGTTTACGGTCATGTCTCGATTGACTCGGTGGCGGGTCCCTCGGAAATCACGGTGCTCGCCGACGAGACGGCCAATCCGCGCCTCGTCGCGGCGGATCTCCTCTCGCAGGCCGAGCACGACGAGCTCGCCTCGGCCATCCTTGTCACGACCTCCCCGGAGCTCGCCGAGGCGGTGAGCCGCGAGGTGGACGGCTTCGTTGAAAAACTGGAACGGAAGGCCATCATTGAGAAGTCACTGGAGAACTTCGGTCGGATCCTCGTGGCCGGCTCGATGGAGGAGGCCATTCTGGCGGTCGATGAGATTGCTCCGGAGCATTTGGAGATCGTGACCCGCGACCCCTTCCTTCTCATGACGCGCATCCACAATGCAGGGGCCATCTTCATCGGGGAAGGCGCGTCGGAGCCATTTGGCGATTATTTCGCCGGCCCGAACCATGTCCTTCCGACAAATGGCACGGCCCGTTTCTTTTCTGCGCTCTCGGTGGATGATTTCATCAAAAAGACGAGCATCATCTACGCCTCCCGGGAGGCACTGGCGCCGCTCCATGCGGATGTCGAGGCTTTTGCTAAGGCCGAGGGCCTGACCGCGCACGCGAATTCGATCCACGTGCGGTTTGAGGAGTGAGACGAATAATCCGTGCTGTACGATTATGCGGACCTGCATTTTTAGAGAGGAGTGCCTTGGTTTTATGGAAAGAATTGCAACGCTTCACCGGAAGACGAAGGAGACGGACATTTGCCTGACACTGAACCTGGACGGTTCGGGAAAGGCGAAGGTGGACACCGGCATCGGTTTTTTCGACCATATGCTGGACGCCCTTGCGCGGCATGGTTTTTTTGACCTGGAGCTCAAGGTCAGCGGCGACCTCTTCGTGGACACGCACCACACCATCGAGGACGTCGGCATCGTGCTCGGACAGGCCATCGCGAAGGCGGCGGGCGACAAGGCGGGCATCCGCCGCTATGGCTCCTTCCTTCTTCCGATGGACGAGACGCTTGTGCTTGCGGCCGTGGATCTCTGCGGGCGGGCGGCCTATGTGGGCGACGTCCCGTTTACGGTCGAGCGGATCGGCACCTTTGAGACGGAAATGTTCGAGGAATTCTTCCTGGCCGTGGCCAACAACGCCGCGATGAACCTGCACCTTCGTCTTATGACCGGCCGCAACAACCACCACATCGCCGAGGCGGCGTTCAAGGCATTTGCCAAGGCCCTCGACGAGGCGACGTCCTACGACCCGCGGATCCAGGGCGTGCTCTCGACGAAGGGGAGCCTGTAAAGAAAGCGAGGATAGGAAAATGGTTCGTAATTTAATTCCTGCAATCTATTTAAGGAACGGCGTGGCCATCCACGGCTTTTCCGGCCTTCACGCGGACGCGCTCCCGGCGGCGGAGCTTGCCCGCAAGTACTCCGAGAGCGGCGCGGACGCGATTCTGGTTTTTGACCTCGCCAAATCCGATGAGGGACACGAACAGAACCTCAAGGCCCTGCGGGAAATCTGCGCGGCTTCCGAGATTCCGGTGTATGCGGCCGGACATATCCTCCGTGTCGAGGATGTCAAGAAGATCCTCTATGCCGGCTGCCGGATGGCGATCCTCTCCGGTGCGAAGCCGGAAAACGTGCAGATTCTGAAGGACGTGTCCGAGCGCTTCGGGAAAGACCGCATCGGTATCTTTTTACGAAGTGTCGGGGAGTACAAGGCGGCCGCGGAGGAGCTTACATACGCGGGTCGCGTCTGCCTCATCGCATTTTCTGGCGTGGAGCTGGAGAAGCTCCTCGAAAAGCTCCCCGCCCGAGAGGACGGCTACCTTCTCTACAGCGAGGGGAACTGTGCAACGCTGGCAGGTTTCCTTTATGAGGAGGAGGACGACTCTCCCGAAAGTGAAGAGGCACCGGACAAGGTAGCGGTGAAAGGCCTTCTCCGCGCGGAGAGTGCCCTGGGGCGGCTTACGACGATGCTTGGCGGCGGGAATGTCGATGCGGAGGAGGCAAATGCAAGGCTTCGCCTCCTTGCGGACGGCCGATTTGCCGGGCTCTGCGGGACGCTCTCCGGCGAGGAGGAGGGCGCCTTCTTTGCGACCAAGGCCGCGGCGCTCGAACAGGACATTTGCATGAACGTCCTTAGAAGCGAGCTGTCCTTTGACGAGTTTACGACAAATGCCGACGGCCTGATTCCGGTGGTGGTCCAGGATTACAAAAATGACGAGGTGCTCATGCTCGCGTATATGAACCGCGAGAGCTTTGAGGCGACCCTCGCGACCGGCTTTATGACCTACTATTCGCGGAGCCGGCAGGAGCTCTGGCGGAAGGGCGAGACCAGCGGGCATTTGCAGTATGTAAAATCCCTGGCAATTGATTGTGACAATGACACTCTGCTCGCCAAGGTCGCGCAGGTCGGCGCGGCCTGCCACACCGGGAACCGGAGCTGCTTCTACCGCGAGCTCTGCCGGAAGGACGAGAACATCGGCAACCCGCTGCTCGTTCTTGAGCGGGATTACAAGGTCATCGCGGACCGGAAGGCGCATCCGAAGCAGGGCTCCTACACGAACTACCTTTTCGACAAGGGCCTCGACAAGATTCTGAAAAAGGTCGGCGAGGAGAACACCGAGATCATCATCGCGGCGAAGAACCCGGACGCGGACGAGATCCATTACGAGATTGCCGATTACCTCTACCACCTCATGGTGCTCATGGTCGAGAAGGGCGTGACCTGGACGGATATCACGGATGAGCTGGCGCGGCGGCAGTGAGAACAAGGGCAGGAAACAATATGCGGAAACTTTTTTTGTCGGATCGGATTCTGGCTGGCGTGGAGAAGCCGGCCCGCTATATTGGAAATGAGCTTGGCGCGGTGATGAAGGATCCGGCGAAGGTCCGCATCCGCTACGCCATGTGCTTTCCGGATGTCTATGAAATTGGGATGTCACATCTCGGAATTCAGATTATCTACGACCAGCTGAACCGCCGGGACGATACCTGGTGCGAGAGGGTCTATTCGCCGTGGCCGGACCTCGACAAAATCCTGCGGGAGAGAAACCTCCCGCTTTTTGCGTTGGAATCGCAGGAGCCGGTGCGGAATTTTGATTTTCTGGGCTTTACGCTCCAGTACGAGCTCTGCTACACCAATATTTTGCAGGTGCTCGACCTTGCCGGCATTCCGCTTTTGGCAAATGCCCGCTCCGAGGGCGACCCGCTTGTCATGGGCGGCGGTCCCTGCGCGTACAACCCGGAGCCGATTGCGGACTTCTTCGACCTCTTCTATATCGGCGATTCGGAGGTGCGGCTCGACGAGGTGATGGACCGCTATGCCGCGCTGAAGGAGGCGGGTGCCTTGCGTGCGGACATTTTACGGGAGCTTTCGCATATTCCAGGCATTTATGTGCCTTCCCTGTATACGCCGGAGTATAAAGAGGACGGTACGCTAGCGGCGTTCCGTCCTGTATGTGCCGACGTGCCCGAAAAGGTGCAGAAGCAGACGTGCATGGATTTGACAAATGCCCCGTACCCGCTGCATCCGTTGGTGCCTTACATTAAGGTGACGCAGGACCGGACGACGCTGGAGGTCATGCGCGGCTGCATTCGCGGCTGCCGTTTCTGCCAGGCAGGGATGCTCTACCGGCCGCTCCGGGAGAAGAACCCGGACCGTCTCAAGGAGGAGGCGGCCCTCATCCTGGAGTCCACGGGACACGAGGAGATCTCGCTGAGCTCGCTCAGCACCAGCGATTA
>CADCQU010000124.1 GCA_902803635.1 uncultured Lachnospiraceae bacterium
AACGTCCATACCTTAGTATCCAGCAGAAACGTCCAGTGGACGTTTCTGTCGGAGTGAACGTTTTTCTGTCTCGCTCAGAATGACACGATTTTCAAAAAGCAGTACAGCCTTTTCAACAAAGCCGTCTGAACTGTACCCCCCTTCGCTTTCTTAAGCAACATTCCATTTTTAGTTTAGGACTTATTTCTGGTTATTCGGAAGTCCAAGTAGCCTCGCCGCGTTTTTCCAGAGGATCATTTCCCGCTCCCACGTCTCCAGCTCGGCTCTGTTTAGGAAGGCGAGCATCTCGCTCTGCGACCCCCACGGGCTGTCCGAGCCAAATAATACGCGCTCGGCTCCGAACGCACGGATGATTCCGGCAAATGCCCTCTCCCCGAGCATTCTCGTTTCCCCTTCCTTCCAGTAGCCGTCCGGAAGAGCCGGGAAGTTCCCGGTTGAAAAGGCCGTGTCAATCATGACCACGCCCGTCTCGACAAAGGCCGGTGCAAGCACCGCAACCTCGTCCCAGTTCCGCCAGCCGCCCATGTGGGCGAGAATGAGCCGGAAGCCTTCCGATGAATTCGCGCCTGCTCTTTCTTCGTCAAGGCGCTCATCGAAAGCATTCCGTTCCGTCCTGTCAGACACATGTGTCCTCGACGGGCTGCACCCGATTTCCCGCAGCGCATGCAGGGCCATCGCCGGGGAGGCGTGTACCACCCCCGGAAACCCGATATCCACGCCGGCGTGGGTCACCACAAGGAGGCCCAGCTCCGCACAGATTTCCAAAATCCGAAGAAAGGCCGGCGAATCGAGGTTCCTCCCCTGGTACACCGGGTGAATCTTGATTCCCCGAAAGCCCAAATCTCTCACCCGCACAAGCTCTCCCCGCGGATCCTCAAAATCCGGATGCATGGCTGCAAAAGAAAGCAAGCCACGCTCAGAGGCTTCGTTGATCCGGGCCGAGGCATCGTTGATTCGCACCACCTGCCGAGCCGCCGTCGCAACCGGCAGGATTACCGAATGCGTGATGCCGGACATTTGCATATGGCGGCAAAGTCCCTCCTCCGTCCCGTCCGTAAACGGCCGCGAGTGCGAGGCCTGGCTCAGCTTCTCAATGGCCGCCGCCGCAATCTTCTCCGGAAATGTATGTGAATGAAAATCAACAATCATATCCCACCCCTGTGCAGCATCCTTCCTTCTATCGCTATACCGTGCATTAACGCTTTAACGTGCAAAAGTGTACCGCACATTCCCGTCCCTGTCAAGTAAAAACCGTTTTAGTTTGCATTTGTCTAACCTTCATCGTTACAGGTGGCCCCCGTCAGCTGTCATTCTGAGGAGCGCGTCCTTCGGACATCCCTGAATCGAATCTCCTACGACGATGAGGGATGACGAAAAGCGACGAAGAAGCCCGTCAACTTTGCTAAAAAACTTACGGGATTCTTACAGGAAACAGTCCACTGGACTGTTTCCTGCACACTGAGGCGTCGCTTCGCTCAGAATGACACGATTTTCAAAAAGCAGTGAAGCCTTTTCAACAGGAAACTGAACTGTAACCCTTCATCACCATCCAAACTTCTTCAACTGCTTCTCGACCTTGGAGAAGTCGATCGCGCACTCTCCTTTTGAAATGTGTACGGGAACCATGTCGGCAAAGCTGTAGATTTCCGGAATGTAATCCTCCTTCTCAAAAGGATGCACGATGACAACCTTCTTTTTAGGGTCCACGACCCAATATTCTCGAACCCCCGCATTCCGGTATTTGTAAAGCTTCAGCGTCATATCCTTGTCGCGGGTGGAGTCGGAGAGAATCTCCAGCACAAAATCCGGAGCGCCTTCAATCCTTTTTTTGCCCAGCTCATCGCTGCAAATGACCAGCAGATCCGGCTGCACCATCGTATAGTCGTCCCTGTCGAGCCACACGTCACAGGGCGAAAAAAGCACGGTGCAGGGAAGTCCGTGCGCATCCGCACATTGACGAAATAAAATATGAAGCTCCCCTAAAATCAGCTGGTGTTCCGTTGCGGGAGCCGTCATATAGTAAAACTTCCCGTCAATTAACTCCGCCCGCACGTCGTCCGGCAGAGCATAATAATCCTCAATGGTATACCGCTTCTCCTTCTCCGCGACGCTGTAATTCACCACGGGTTCCCTGACTTCCTTGGAAGAAGGGACTAAAAAATCATACCTCCTCTTCCGCCTCTTCGCCTCCTCAACCAGAAAGACCGCCTCGATGGCCTCCATCGTCTGCCGGCGCGGGGTCTGCGTAGCCCCACCGAAAATCTTCTGCACCGTCCCCAGCGGCACACCCGAGTTCTCGGCAATCATCTCCAATGTCAACCCATACTCCGCCTTCTTAGCCTTCATTTCTTCCAGCTTCATCCCGCCACCTCCCTTTCCATTCGAAACGCAGAATCCAACCAAGCTCATTGTATCCTTTTTAAAACCGTTTGTCAACCATTTTATCTTGATGATCTGAACCACTTTGACACCGTTTTCAAACCATTTTATCCAAACTTTCCTGCCTTGTCACTTCCTTGCCTTGCCAAAAGTCAGCCACAACACCCAAATTTGAGGGAATCGGGCTGACTCAAAGCTTCCCTACCTCGTCTAAAGTCAGCCACAACGCCCGATTTCTAGGGCTTTTAGCTGACTCATAGCTTCCCTGCCTCGCCAAAAGTCAGCCGCAACGCTCGATTTCGAGGGGATTTGGCTGACTCACAGCTTCCCTGCCTCGCCAAAAATCAGCAACAACGCCCGATTTTATGGCATTTGGCTGATTCAAAGCTTCCCTGCCTCGCCAAAAGTCAGCCGCAACGCTTGATTTCGAGGGCATTTGGCTGATTGAAAGCTTTCCTGCCTCACCGAGAATCAGCCGCAACGTTCAATTTCGAGGGCATTTGGCTGACGAAAAGCGCAGCCCCAAAGGGCTGCGCCGCAACATTTGTCAATGTTAGATTTTCTCACAAACACCGGCAAGAGGCATTTGTCAAAAACATTATTCGTCCTCAAGGGCGGTCTTCTGGTAGACGGTGACCTTCTTTTTGTAGCTGGCGAAGGCGGCGTCGACGAGCTTCTTGTCGGGCTTCTTGGTAAAGAGCGAGACGACCGGGACGATGACAAGGCCGGCCAGCATGCAGAACGCGCCGGCGTTAATCGGGCTCTGGAGAATCGGCGGGAAGTACGGGCGGACAAACATGTTCGCGATCATGACAACCGTCGAGAAAAGGAAGCTCACGACGCAGCTCGCGGCCGTGGTCTTCTTCCAGTAGAGGCCGAAGAGGAACGGGGCGAGGAACGCGCCGGCGAGGGCTCCCCACGAGACACCCATGAGCTGCGCGATGAAGGTGACATTGGACTTGTACTGCACAATAGCGATGATAACCGAAATCACAATGAACACCACGATGAGCGCGCGCATGATGAGGAGCTGCTTCTTCTCATCCATTTTCTTGATGAAGGTGCCCTTGATGAGGTCGAGGGTCATCGTCGAGCTTGACGTAAGGACCAGCGAGGACAGCGTAGACATCGAGGCGGAAAGCACGAGGATGACCACCACCGCGATCAGAAGGTCCGGAAGACCCGAAAGCATCGTCGGAATCACCGAGTCGAAGCCATTTGCCGCGATATCAATCTGATCCGAGAAGAGACGGCCGAAACCGCCGAGGAAGTAGCAGCCGCCCGCGACCACGAGGGCGAACACCGTCGAGACTACGGTTCCCTTGTAGATGGCCTTCTCGTTACGGATCGCGTAGAACTTCTGCACCATCTGCGGAAGGCCCCAGGTGCCGAGCGAGGTCAGGATGACCACGCCGAGAAGGTTGATCGGGTCCGGCCCGAAGAAAGAGGCAAATGCGCCCGGCATGTCGGAGACGGCCGGATCGGTGACCTTGGCAAGTCCCGTGTAGGCCGCCATGAAGCCGCCCTTCGAATTCAGGACCGCGAGGATGACCGCCACGATACCGATCAGCATGATGATGCCCTGGATGAAGTCGTTGATCGCCGTCGCCATGTAACCGCCCGCGATGACGTAAATGCCGGTCAGCACGGCCATGACGATGACGCAGACCGAATAATCGATGTTAAAGGCCATCCCGAAGAGGCGCGAAAGGCCGTTGTAGAGGGAGGCGGTGTAAGGAATCAGGAAAATGAAGGTAATGATGGAGGCCGCGACCTTGAGCTTCGGACTCTGGAAGCGCTTGCCGAAGAAGTCCGGCATGGTCGCCGAGTCGAGATGCTGGGTCATGATGCGCGTACGGCGGCCGAGGATGACCCACGCAAGCAGCGAGCCGATGATGCAGTTGCCGATGCCGGCCCAGGTG
>CADCQU010000125.1 GCA_902803635.1 uncultured Lachnospiraceae bacterium
TAGCCGCAAAAACTTCTTCGAAGTTTTTGCAGAAAAGTTTTGCAAGATTCGCCATTTTCCGTTAAGATAGGAGAAGGCTGTCCTTGGGGGTGCTCCGGGATGGCAGGCGCGGCCGCCGAAGGCGCATTTGCCTTGAAAATGGACGGCCCGCCGGGGAGGAAAGGATGATCGCAGACCCATATAAGGTGCTCGGTATTGCGCCGACGGCAACAGACGAGGAACTGAAGAAGGCGTACCGGGAGCTCAGCAAGAAATGGCATCCGGACCAGCATTTGGATAATCCCGCCTATGCGGAGGAGAAGTTTAAGGAAGTACAGGAGGCCTATCGGCAAATCGTGGATGCCCGTGAGCGGGGAAGCAGCCCTTATGGTTCCCAGGGCTATGGTCCCCGTGCCGGCCAGCCTTACGACGAGAGCCGCGACGGGGATTACCGGCAGACCGGCTACGCCGATTACCGCGGATACGGGGCCTTTGGCGACTTCTTCAACCAGTGGCAGCGGTACTCGGACCAGCGGCGGTCGGAGGAGGCCAACGAGAGCAACGAGGAACGCGCGGCGCGGAATTACATTAATAATGGCTATTATCAGGAGGCCCTCAATGCCCTCAACGGGGTCAGCGCGGATAGCCGCGGCGCCCGTTGGTACTATTACGCCGGGCTTGCGAGCCAGGGGGTGGGCGACAACGTGCGCGCGATGGAGTACGCGAAGACCGCGACGGACCTTGAGCCGGGCAATCCGACGTACTCCCAGTTCCTGCAGCGGCTGCAGAGCGGAGGCACCTTCTATGCCCAGCAGAACCAGCGGTACGGCTTCGGATCGGGCAGCCAGAGCAGCTCCATTTGCCTCACCATCTGCATTGCCAATGCCCTCTGCTCGATTTGCGGTGGGCAGTGGATGTTCTGTATGTGACGATGTTCGCTTCTTTGAGGTCTTTTGCTGCAGCTTCAGTGGCCCTGAAGAGGTGCGAAATTCCACAGCTTTTTCACATTTTCGCCAAGAAGGATTCACATTTCGGGAGGATAATACGAAACATAGAAAGCAAAACAAATTCCGAAACGAAGGTTCTTAAATTGCTACTCTGACAATCTATTGTCTTCTCCTTTTCCTTCTTTAAATGCCGCGCAGACAGCTGCGCGGCTAATTTTTTTCTAACTGTACGGTTAGCCACGATGTAACGTTTTATGTCATTCTGAGGAGCGATGCGACGAAGAATCCCGTCAATGATAGCGAAAAACTTACGGGATTCTTACAGGAAACAGTCCTTCTCCGAAAGCTCCACTGGAGCTTTCTCCGCATGCATGGCAACTGGACTGTTTCCTGCACACTGAGGCGTCACTTTGCTCAGAATGACAATCATTTTACATAGAAGAATAATCCTTTTAATGCGTTCATCCGTACAGGTAGAATTTTTTTGAGAAGGACGTGTTCTTTGTAATGACAGAAGATAAAAAATATTAACAATAATTGCACGGCAATAGCAGGCGGATTTATCTATTTTCGACAATTGACATTTGCCGGACGACCTGATATTGTATTGATATCCGAACAAGAGGGAGTAGCAAACACCTTCGGGTGTCTCGAAATCGTCAGCCGGCGGGAAGACCGCCCGTATCGAGTGAAATTGCAAGACTTTTGTCGCACGAGCTGCGGCAAAAGTCTTTTTTTATTCTACGATACGCGTGCTGCCGAAGGCAGCACACGGCTTTCAAGGCGGGATGCGGGCGGCGGCATTTGCCACATTTGCCAAAGCGCGCGGCGGCGGACTCTTTGGTTCGGACGTTCACCAACTCGTGTCTCTTTGGAAAGGAGGCCAATCATGTTACCCATCATCATTGCAGTCGGCGTCGTTGTCGTCGTCATTCTTCTCGTCGTCACCCTTGGTTACGTCAAGGCTCCGCCAGATCAGGCCTTCATCATCTCGGGCCTTCGCAAGGAGCCGCGAATTATCAGCGGCGGCTCGGGCGTGCGTATCCCGCTCCTCCAGCGCGTCGACAAATTGTACCTCGGCCAGATGTCCGTGGATATTAAGACCGAACAGGCGGTTCCGACAAATGACTTTATCAACGTAAATGTGGACGCGGTCGCGAAGGTGCGGGTTTCCCCGACCTCGGAGGGCATCCAGCTCGCCGCGAAAAACTTCCTGAATATGACCCCGGCGAAGATCGCCACCGAGCTCAAGGATTCCCTGCAGGGCAACATGCGTGAGATCATCGGCACGCTGGAGCTCCGCGAGATCAACACAGACCGCGATTCCTTCTCGGATCAGGTGGTGGAGAAAGCCTCGCGCGACATGGCCAAGCTCGGCATCGAGATTATTTCCTGCAACATCCAGAACGTGACCGATGAGAATGGCCTGATTTACGACCTCGGCATGGACAATACCGCGAAAATTAAGAAGGACGCGGCGATCGCGAAGGCGGAGGCGGACAAGGAGGTTGCCATCAAGAAGGCCGAGGCGGACCGTGCGGCAAATGAAGCCCGCGTCGCGGCGGAGACGGCGATTGCGGAGCGCAACAACGCCCTTGAGATCAAGAAGCATGAGCTGAACAAGGCGGCGGCCATGAAGAAGGCCGAGGCCGACAGCGCCTATGAGATTCAGAGACAGGAGCAAATGAAGACCGTGAACGAGGCCACCGTGAACGCCGCGATCAAGAAGGCGGAGCGCGAGGCCGAGCTCAAGGAGCGCGAGGTCACCGTCCAGCACCAGACGCTGGCCGCGGAAATCAAGGAGAAGGCGGACGCGGAGAAGTACGCGCAGGAAAAGAAGGCGGAGGCCAATCTGGCGGCCCGCCAGAGAGAGGCCGAGGCGAAGAAGTACGAAGAGGAGAAGGCGGCCGAGGCCGAGAAGGCGAAGGCGGATGCCGCGAAGTATGCGGCGATGCAGGAGGCCGAGGGCATTCGTGCGAAGGGTGTTGCCGAGGCCGAGGCCATCCGTGCCAAGGGTATTGCCGAGGCGAACGCGATGGAGAAGAAGGCCGAGGCCTACCAGAAGTACAACCAGGCGGCGATGGCCGAGATGATGATCAAGATCCTTCCGGAGGTCGCCAAGAACATCGCGGATCCGCTTTCCAAGATTGGCGATATCACCATCATCGGCGGCGGGAGCGCGGCAAATGGCATGGACGCGGTGGCGGACAACGTACCGCTCGTCATGTCCAAGCTCTTTAAGACCATGAAGGAGACCACTGGCGTCGATTTCACCGAGATCATGCGGGCCGACACCTACGACGCCAAGGTCAACCGCAACATCAACGTCACCGGACTTAACGGCGCGGACATCAACGAGGCCGTCGCCATGAAGGCGGCCGAGGAAGCCGCCGGCGAGGACGGAGGTGACATTTCCGGTTAACGAAAATTAAAAAGTGGCGTTCCCCATGCAAGCCAAATAGACGGCAGGGGAACGCCTTTCTATTCTTCCGTAGAAAAAACGCCATACAGATGGTAGAGTTCGTTGTAGATTTTTTTCTGCTGCTGGAACTTGCCGGAGGTTCGGAAGCCGTAGATTTCTTCGATGCTGTAGGGAAGCATGGGCAAGCGTTCGCGGGTGGCAATCACGAAATAATTGTCGTTTCCTTGCAATTTTTCGGCGAAGCGTTTCGATGTGAGATAGCGATTTCCTTCGTCAATGAAAATTAAACTTCCTGAAATCCCATCGAGCTGGTGCTCCCAGTCCTCGTCATCCAGAGTCCGACAGGGGCAGTCACAGCTTACGAAGACACCGCTTTCCTGTCCGTATCGATGGAATTCACGGATATAGTCAATCAGGGTTGTCTTTCCGGTGGCACTGTCGCCTGTGAGGATGGTGATGTTTCGCCGAACGACAAAGTCGTATTTTACTTTTTTTGATTCCACGATGACTCTATGCGAACCTTTCATCTTGCCTTCCTCTTTTCTTGAGCGTTCGAAGACAATGCCATGAAGCTAAGCGTTGCTTCCGTCATTATGCCTTGCACGGAATGACAGGCATTAAGTTTATGACATTGTGATTGATGATGCCGAAATTTTTAAGCTGTATATTATGGATTTATAGTATTCTTGTTCGTCACGCTTCATCATCTTCCCCCATTTGCGCCAGGTATTTATGGGCGATAGGGATGAGCTCCCTCATAGTATGTACCTCCTCGCCGCCATTTACAACGAGGATATCGAAAGACTCTCTGTGGCCGAAGCTCATCATGTGGCGAAGATTGATGGTGACATCCATTTGCCGGCCAATCTCCAGAAGCCATTTGGCACAGTTGTCTCCACAGGTGGAAGCGTTGAAAATACGCTCCGGTTCGTTCAGGATGAGGAGGAGGGTTTTCGTTCCTCCTGCGAGGCGTTCCGGAGGAATTTGCCCGAAAATAGGGCTGAGAATACAGTTTCCATTGACAACCTCGGAACGGTCGATGTCCCGGATGATTGCTTTGGCCAGATCGGTTTCCAGCCATTCCGGTTCATACATATTCTTAAAATACACGTTTGTGTGATAAATGCTGTTCGGGACATTCCCGTAGATGATTTTTAACATGGATACAAATCCTCAATCTTGGAAA
>CADCQU010000126.1 GCA_902803635.1 uncultured Lachnospiraceae bacterium
GGAATCCGGAAGGCTTCGTACGGGTCTTTGGGTTCTGCCATCGGATTAGGGGCTTAAAAACTTCGTACGGGTTTTTCCGGCCCCAAAACCACTATAAAAAACGAGAGGAGATAGGATGTGTTTAAGCTATTGTTCAAAAACCTGAAGGCGAAAAACTGGGTATCCGTCTTCGTGATACTCCTTCTTACCGTGCTTCAGGTCTTCTTCATGATGCAGATTGTAGGTTACATCAGTAAGCTTACAGGTGCTGTGCAGGCGAGCCGTCAGAATGGCGTCGCGGAGGTTTGGCAATATGGCCTCTATATGGTCATTTGCGCCATCCTCATGGCCGCGGTGGAAGTCATCATCCGCTTTGTCGCCAGCTCTGTTGCTGCCAATGTTGTAACCGATCTCAGACAGAAGCTGTATGAGAGGGCCAATGCATTCGCAGTCGCGGACTTTGCCTCGTTTTCAACAGAATCCCTGATCACAAGAACTACCAACGATATGCAGAACGTCCACCTCGCTCTGCTCACATTTTTAAAGACTGCTTTTGTGGCGCCGGTTACCATGGTGTGGTCCATCATCCTGCTTCTGAACTATGCCACCGGGTCTCTTACTCTTGTCACGGTGATCTGGCTGTTTGTCCTTGTCGCCGCAGTTACGGTTCTTCTTGTCCTCGTTATCCCCAAGTTCAAGATGGTTCAGAAGCTGACTGACGCCTTGAACGTTTCTTCGAGAGAGAACCTCACGGGTGTCCGCGTCGTACGAGCCTTCAATGCTGAGACCTATCAGGAGAAGAAGTTTGACAAGGTCAATACGGAATACACCAAGGTGCAGATTTTCGCCAGCCGCGTGATTGCTGTGTTCACGCCGATTGTCATGCTGGTCATGATGGGGCTGACGCTTTCGATCCTGTGGGTCGGCGCCTACGCCCTCAACGGACTGCCGATGGAAATCGCCACGCAGTCCTTCGGCGCCGTCAATGCATTTGTCATGCTTGCAAGCCAGATCATCATGTCGTTTATCCTTCTCATCACCCTGATCGTAATCTGGCCGAGGGCAACCGTCAGCGCCAAGCGTATTGACGAAGTCATTGCCCACGAGGTATCCGTACTGGATCCTGCCAATCCCAAGCAGTTCACGGAAAAGGGAACCATCGAATTCCGGAACGTCGGCTTTGCCTATCCAGGCTCCAACAAGGAGGCCGTGTCCAACATCAGCTTCAAGGTGAAGAAGGGCGAGACGATTGCTTTTATCGGCGCTACGGGAAGCGGCAAGACGACGATCATCAACATGATCCCCCGCATGGCGGACTGCACGTCGGGCGAGGTCCTCGTGGATGGCGTCAATGTCAAGGAAGTCACGCAGAAGGATTTGCGCGACCGCATCGGCTATGCGCCGCAGAGAGGCTTCCTCTTTACGGGCAATATTAAGGAGAATATTGCGTTCAGCAATCCGGAAATGACCCTTGCGGATGTCCGCTGGGCGGCGGAGATTGCGGACGCGGACAGCTTCGTAAGCAAGAAGAGAAATGGCTACGAGTCCGAGGTCGCCCAGGGCGGAACCAACTTCTCCGGCGGACAGAAACAGAGGCTGTGCATTGCGAGAGCGCTTGCTTCCAAGCCTGAAATCCTGATCTTTGACGACTCCTTCTCGGCTCTCGACTACAAGACCGACAAGAACGTCCGTGCCAACATCAAGGAGAAGATGCCGGACGCGACCCGCGTGATTATCGCGCAGCGCGTTGGCACCATCATGGATGCGGACCAGATCGTCGTCCTCGACAACGGCAAGATGGTCGGCATAGGCAAGCACTACGACCTCGTAAGAAAATGTCCTGTCTATCAGGAGATTGCATTATCCCAGCTTAGTAAGGAGGAGTTAGGACTATGAGTACGAAGACAAATGCTCCTGCCAAAGAAAATAACAAGCTGTCGAGTCTTGTGAAGGCTTTTCGCCCGTATTATGTACCGTTTGTGATTTCGATTATTCTGCTGATTGCCTCGGTTATCTTCACGATTCTGACGCCGACAGCCATCCGCTCCCTCACCAATGAGATCAGCCCGATTGGAAAGACCGCCGTGAATGGCCTGTTTGCGGTTAACTTTCCGAACGTGCTTATGTATGCGACCAGGCTGGTCGTCTACATCGCGGTATCCTTTATCGCAAGCTTTATTTCCGGTTTCATTCTGAATACAATTATTCAGAAGTTCTCCAAGGATCTGAGGGCGCAAATCTCCCAGAAGATCAACAGGATGCCCCTTAACTACTACGACACAACCCAGCTCGGTGATATCCTCTCCGTTATCACCAACGATGTGGATACGCTCAGCACGTCCCTTCAGAACAGCGTGAGCATGCTGGTGCAGTCCGGCGTCATGCTGGTTGGCGTGCTTATCGCGATGTTCCTCTCCTGCTGGCAAATGGCGCTCGTCGTCGTGTGCTCGCTTCCGATTATGCTGGTCATCATCGCGCTCACCTTCAAATATGCTCTTCCGCTCTTCAACCAGAACCAGCAGATTCTTGGCGACGTGAACGCCACGGTGGAAGAAAATTATTCCGGCCAGCTCGTGATCAAGGCTTTCAATGCCGAGAGCAGAAAGGTTGGGGAGTTCAAGGAGAAGAATACCTTCTTTGGTACGATTCTCTACAAGTCGCAGGGTGTCGGCAGCCTGATTGAGCCGGCCATGTCCTTTGTTTCCTATATCACCTATGCGGCGGTCCTGATTGTCGCGGGCCTGCTCTTTGCAAAGGGCTCCATCGCCGACATTGGTATCATCACGGGCTTCCTTGTCTATGTATCTCTGTTCCAGGAGCCGCTGGCGCAGATCGGCCAGGCGAGCAGCACCATCCAGCTCGGAACGGCTGCCTGCAACCGCGTCTTTACCTTCCTTGAACTCGAAGAGCTCGACGACGACAGCGACAAGCCGGTACGTCTCGACCACAGCAAGATTCGCGGCGAAGTGGAATTCAGGGATGTTTGCTTCGGCTACGATCCCAAGAAGCTCACCGTCACGAACTTCTCCGGTAAGATTAAGCCGGGCATGAAGGTCGCTATCATCGGACCTACGGGCGCAGGTAAGACGACCCTTGTCAATTTGCTGATGCGCTTCTATGAAATCACAAGCGGTGATATCCTCGTGGACGGCGTGTCGATCAAGGATATGTCGCGGCATGAGCTTCGAGACATTTTCGGCATGATCCTGCAGGAGACCTGGGTCATTAACGGCACGCTCCGGGAGAACATCGTCTACAATTTGCAGAATGTAGATGAGAACAGGCTCAAGGGAATCCTCGAGGAGACGAACCTCAGCCACTACATCTCCACGCTGCCGCAGGGCATTGATACAGAAATCCAGAAGGAGAGCGCTCTCTCCGCCGGACAGAAGCAGCTCGTCACGATTGCGAGAGCGATGACGGAGAATGCCCCGATGCTGATCCTCGACGAGGCGACCAGTAACGTCGATACGAGGACCGAGATCCTGATCCAGAAGGCCATGGACAAGCTGACGAGCGGCAGGACAAGCTTTGTTATTGCCCACAGGCTTTCGACCATCAAGAACGCCGACCTGATCTTCGTCATGAAGGACGGCAACATCGTAGAGACCGGCAACCACGACTCCCTGATGAAGCTCGGCGGCCTCTACAGCGAAATTTACAATTCGCAGTTCGGCTGATCCGGCGAAAGGATTTGGCAAGCAACAAAACCCCCCGGCAGGACGTTTCCTGCCGGGGGGTTTACTGCTATTCGAAGGAGACAGGGGACGGTTCTCTGTCTCCTGTTAAAAGGAGACAGAGAACCGTCCCCTGTCTCCTGAAAAATATTTGACATTCTGGAATATTCTCTTGATAGATGACAAAAAAGATAGTAAAATTGATGAAGAGGAAATCGGATTTGCAGTGTTATTTGTAAAAACTGCTGTGCATTTGCCAAGGCACGGAAAAAGGGGTAGCTTTTTTTGGAAAAATCGGAGGGAGAAGGAGAGCCATGAAACGAATTTCGAAATATGAGAGAACCAGTGCAAATGATATAAAGTACAGGGGGCCGCTGTCGTATCGCCATCTGCTCATCGTGGGCTGGCTTTGCATATCGTTCAAGGTCGTTGCTGTTTTGACTTCGATTGTGCTTTCCCTGGATCCTGGCCAGCCCGAATGGTTTCACATCCTGCACAATGTGGCGGATACAATCGGCTATTTCGCCCTTCCGCTGTTTTTGCTGGCGAACTTTGCCGTCATTCTGGATAAAAAGAAAACCTACAAGCAGCAGCTCATGACATTTGGCGGGCTGTCCCTCGTGATCGTGATCGTATTTGTCATCCTGAAGGAACACAACATGGGCGACCTTTTTACGGCCATATTGGGAAACAGGGACGATGCAAACAGGGTTGTCACCGATATTTTGTACACATTGGCGATTGCCGGGGAAATGATTTTCAACCTGTTTATCGACCTGTTTCTCTGCACCTTGTTTATGTTTTTCCTGGAGTATGTTCCGAAAAAACATTTTCAGGGAAAGAAGCTTCGAATTTTCCGGGCACTGGCTGTGCTGCCGGTTCTGTATGAAATTATCGCCCTCGTTATCAGGGTCCGGCTCGTCCTGGTCGATGAGAAGCCCCCGTACATCATCTATCCACTCCTGACAACAAAGCCCTTCATGAGCTTCATTCTGTTCATCATCCTGGCACTGCACATCAAGATAGAACGAGTCCGGTTCCTGAAGAAGGGAAAAACGGAGGCGGAATTCGAGGCGTATACGCAGACAAATGCGCATTCCCTTAGATTCTCCGTCTTTACCTCGATCATGATTCTGATTACCGGCGTGATTGACTTCCTGCTCTATGTGTACAGCTCCGTCGTCCTGAGCTTTCTGGCGGCCGGGGTGGATTGGAATGCGGCGGAGCTTACGGCGGAGGCGGAAAGGAAACTGGAGGAGGTGCTCCCGCTTGCGTCCGAGGTCGTCGGGGTGTGGAGAATCGGGACGCATTGGCCGATGATCTTTTTGATTCCGATTATTCTGCTCTTTTCTTACACGCGAAGATGCAAGAACGACAAGATTGACAAATTTATACCTGTCGGTGGCGTGGCGCTGGCGGTGCTTGTCGGTCTGGAAGGAATGCACCAGGGGATTGTTATGAACCTTGCGATTCTCGCCAGGAAAATCGCGGAGCTGGCACAAGCTCTTATGAAGTAAAGCGGGCTTAGGTGAACGATTACGCCGAAAATTTGTTTGGCGTTTCGCAATACAAACTATCTATTTTGTAAAAGCAATGAAAGGAGACAACAAGATGAGTAAGAAATTTAAGTTTTGTATTGGGTTTCCGCCGATGATCATGGCCGGGGCATTTCCTATGGCTCCGGTACCGCCCATTGCCTTCGCGCCCTTTATGCCCGTTTTTGAGAATCAGAACGGTTCCAGGGAAGCAAAGAACCTGCAGAAGGAGGAGTGCAAGTCCCTGATGAAGGATTTCTGGCTGCAGATGACGGAAATGCAGAAGGCTTCCTTGGAAAACGCCAGGGAGCTGTGGAACCAGACCTTTGCCGGCATGATGGAGATGCAGGATGCATTTGCCGCCTCCCTGCCGGAGGACGTTTCTTCCCTGCCTTTCGCGCAGCTGATGCCCATACCTCCGAAAGCCTATATGCAAAGGATGAAGGATTTCCAGGAGATGGCAAATGCGCATTTTGTGGAGCAGGTGGATTCTTTCATGGACTTTTGCGCACAGGGGCAGCAGCAGTTCTTTGATTTTGTGGTGGTGTTCGTGAAGGGCGTCGCTGCCAAGGTGAAGGAGGCTGCGGAGAAGAAGGAAGCTGCGGAGGAGAAGGATGCTGCGGCCGAGGTGGAAGTTGTAGTCGAGACGGAAGTGGTGGATGAGACGGAGGCTGCGGACGACAAGGAAGCTGCGGCTGATGCGGAGGAGACGAAGGACGAGGCTGAGAGCCAGGCGGAGTGACTGGGGAAGGCTGCTGTTTAAGGCTGCATAAACTGTAACATGAGGTATGTACTCGATGACGGCCCTCTGGGCTGTCATTTTTTTGCTTATGCGACAACCGCGATGCGGTTGTCGTGCTTGCGATGGTGGGTACAGGGGTTACCGCCTTGGCGTGGGGCCCCTCTCCGTCACACTTGGCTCCCCCTCGGGGGGAGCTGTCAGTGCCGGAGGCACTGACTGAGAGGGGTTACGCCGTGCCACCTCCCCCTTGAGGGGGAGGTTACTATTCAGCTGACCCCCGATTATTTGTCATTCTGAGGAGCGAAGTGACGAAGAATCCCATCAACTTTACGAGAAATCTAACGGGATTCTTCGCTTCGCTCAGAATGACAATTCCTTTACAAAACAAAGCGTCCATTTTCGACGGGGCTACCTGAACTGTAACA
>CADCQU010000127.1 GCA_902803635.1 uncultured Lachnospiraceae bacterium
GTCTTCCCCGACCAGCACGGGCCAATTATTAGAATCATTTCCTTCTCCCTGTCATTCTGAGCGAAGCGATACTTTGTATGCAGAAAATAGTCCAGTTGCCATGCATGCGGAGAAAGCTCCAGTGGAGCTTTCGGAGAAGAACTGTTTTCTGTAAGAATCCCGTCCGGAGTCATCCCCATTTCCTGCGGAACCATCTTGTCATTCTGAGCGAAGCGAAGAATCCCATCAAAGGAGTATCCCGAAAGCCTCTTCCCGTTCCCCTTCCACATCCATGGAATCCCCGCAGCCACCTCCACCACCGTATCCGCCGCACGTGCAAGCTCCTTTTCAAGCTCCGCGAGCGCACGCAAATACGCCAACGTCTCCTCCCCGTAGAAAAGCCCGCCGGAGAGAAGGTCGCCGGATACGATGGTCAGGCTCGCACACTTACGCGAAAGCCGAAGAAGCAGCGAAAGCAGCTCCTCCGGCTTATCCTCATTATCAGAAAAAACCGCATTTGCAAGAAGGTTCGGTAAATCCTCAAGGAGCAGATTTGCATCCTTAAACGCCAAATCCGCCGTACTTAGTATATTTTCCGTATAGGAAACAAGGCCAGAAGAAGCCCCTTCCGTTGCAGGGGAAGATCCGGCCGTCCCAAGGAAGCCGTCTGCATTTGTCAAATGCCCCTTGCCTTCCAAAACCCGCGCGATTCCGTCCGTGCACTCCAAGGTCACAAAACCCCGTCCGGTGCGCATTTGTCGGTGCCTCGCAATCCGCTCCCGGGCTTCCTCGCCGAAGGGCTGCATCGTGGCCAGATAAATGCGTGGTCCCGGCAAATGGCAGACCCACTCTTCCGCGAACCGGCTTTTTCCGCTCGCGCTCTGCCCGATTACCAAATGCAACATCAGTGCGTCTCGCCTTCGCGGTAGACCGGGTACGGAAATGCCGGAAGCGTGCTCTCCACATTGAGGAGCTCCCCGTCCTCGGACAGCCACTCCACGATACGCCCCTCGCCAAAGGCATCCACAATCTGCTCGGAACCGTCCTGAAGCACAAACCGCTGCCGAATATACGGCCCGTCCTCCTTCTCGCCGAGCGTAAATTCCCGAACGAGGGACATCGTACCGGTCCAGGGTGTCTTCCAATCCCAGAACGATCGCAGCCAGGCAATCGAAAAGACGCGACCGTCGGCATTTGACCAGCTCTGGGCCGCAAACGGCATCTGGTTCGCATACAGGTTCTTCACATTTGTCAAAGGATTAAAAACATACCCGTCAAATTCACCGAGGTAATAGCAGCCGCTCGCCGAGACGAAGGCCCACAAGGTACGGCCATTTGCCGGATTGGTCAGGGGGAAGAAATCCGGGCACTCGATTTTCTCCGGAATCCGCAGCTCATGGAGGAGCCGGAACTGCGGGCCATCCTGCCCTTCCATCTCCGCACGGAAAATGCCAAAGCGGTCCGCGTCAAGATAGAGCACGAGGATAAGGCCCCGGCTCTCCTGATGAACAATCAGCTTCGGATCGCGATTCTCGCAGGCGACGTTCGGAAGCTCCCAGTCCGCCAGCTTCACAAGGGTCTCGCCGCCATCAACGGAAAATGCCACGCGCTGGGTAAATTCGCCATTCTCACTACTCGTCCCCTGCGCAATATGCCCCGCAGAGGTGTAGAAAAAGAGCAGGGCCGCCTCGGGAAGCTCCGGAAAGATTTTCCAGACCCCTCCTCCTACCGCCTGCCCGTTTAAAATCGCGCTCCCGGAGTACATCACTCCGCGGGAGTCCGGGAAAAGAACGTCCCCCTTCCAAGTAAAGTGCACCAAATCCTCGGAGACGGCGTGCCCCCAGGTCATGTTGCACCAAGCCGCGTCCATCGGATTGTGCTGGCAGTAAAGATGCCACACCTTCCCGTCATAAATGAGCCCGTTCGGGTCGTTCATCCAGCCGTACTGCGGAGAAAAATGCACGCCCGGTCGTTCCCCACCTACCGGAGCATCCTCGGACTTCTCTACCGTGAAGAAGCATTTCTCCCTTACCCGCGCATCCTCCGTCTCAATGCGAAACCGCGACCAGTCCGCATCGGGTGCAGCCTTCGAACTCTCTTCGGTCTGCATTTTCCCGAAGCCTGCCTTCGCAATCTCCTCCCGCCGCACTTCGTAAAAGCGCTGCAGCGGCAGGTACGCATACCACGCCGGCTCCTCCGCCTTGTCCCCGGAAAAGGGAACAAGAAACTCAAACACCATTTCCTCCCCGCGAAACACGCGGAAAAGCCGCCGTTCCCCACCAAAATTCGGCCATACCGGCACTGCAAGATACCCTTCCAAATTATTGCTGCTCATTCTATCACTCCTTTTTTATTTGGTAACGCTATTCCGCTTCCTTTTTCGGAAGCATTGACCTTCTGTCACATCCGAAAGGGGACGGGGCGTAGGTATATTATATCCATGGCTGTGTCTCGCCGCCTCGACAAAACGCTCCGCAAGCGGCAGTTCCGTCCTAAAGCAAAAGTGGGGAAAAGCCGCATAGAGTGTCGGGGACGCGAAGCCACACGATTTCCCCACACCAACTGTTTTTCTCCCCGGTTTTTCCACTTCGAATGCCTCGCCGATGTCAGTCGAATCCCAGTGATGAAATTCGTGTACAGGTAAATGTTCACCTTTTCGAAGGAGAAGGCTGTCCTCCCTGGCAACGAGTTCCTTATACCCGAACCGCACCAAATGTCCTGCCGGGAGGCCGTGACCCGGAAGGACTCCCACCATCCTAAAGGCCACGCTTTCGATTGTCTCCCCATGCCAACAAGCATCGTTTTCCAAAATCGAATTTTGTTGCGGAAAACCCGTTTTTTTTGCAGACAAATTTTCTCTGACTTCTTTTCTTGCTTCCTTTTTGCCTGCCTTTCCAGCTTCTATTCCGTCTTTTGTTGCTCGATCCACATCCCCCGCCAACATTTGTCCCAGATAGAGAAAGCCCCCACACTCCGCCACGGTCGGGAGGCCATTTGCCACACGGACGCGAATCTCCTCCCGGAGCGAAGCATTTGCCGACAGCTCTTTCGCAAAAAGCTCCGGATAGCCGCCTGGCAGATACAGGCCCTGCGTTTGGGGCGGCAAAGCCGCATCTTTCAGCGGGCTGAAGAACACCAAGTCCGCGCCCGCCTCGCGAAGAGCCTCCAGGCTCTCCTCATAAA
>CADCQU010000128.1 GCA_902803635.1 uncultured Lachnospiraceae bacterium
ACGGAGGACCGGGGAATCCATGAGCCGTTGGACGAGGAACGCTTCTTCCGCCCGGAGCAGCGATTTGTCGCGGTCGCGACGGAATGCCGATCGGCCCGGCCGACCTATTTTGAGAAAGGCAAATGCAAGGACATCTTCCTGGCCATCCGCGCCTCGGCATCCCTGCCCTACCTCACGCCGATGGTCATGATCGAAGGCCGGCCCTATCTCGACGGGGCCTGTTCCTGCCCCATTCCCTACCAGTGGGCAATCGATGAGGGCTATACAAAGATCATCGTTCTTCGGACGCGGGAGGCGCGGTTCCGAAAGCAGCCGTCAAATATGAAGACGGCGGCCCATCTGTACAGGGAGTATCCGGCATTTGCCGAAAAACTGGCAAATGGCGACCGCCTCTACAACGCACAGTGCGCGGAGCTTGAAAAGCTGCACAAGGAAGGGCGGCTGCTGCAAATCTCTCCTTCCCGGAAGGTGACGGTTTCGAGAATTGAGAAGGACATGGAAAAGCTCGGGAACCTCTACTGGCTCGGCTACCAGGACTGCCTGGACAAATGGGAGGAGCTGCAGGAATATCTCTTCTCATGAAGGGAAGCCACGGGCGGCTCACCCATTTTCCTATTCACAGAGCCGCGTAAAGAAATTTGCTGCCTACGGCAGCACGCGGCTCACCCATTTTCCGCAAAAAATCGCAGCAGCTTCTCCAAAAAATCAGGGGCTTCGTCGTAGAGGGCGTGGCTGTAGTCCCCGTACACGAGAAGCCTTGCATTTGTCTTTTCGGCAAGAAGAAGGAAGTCCCCGATTTGGAAAATCCGGTCCTTGGTGGAGCCGGCCACAAAAGCAGGGCAGGCAAGGCTCGAAAGCGAGGCCGAGACGTCGAAGCCCTCGCAGCCCTTCGCCAGAATCGCAAAGCGCTCCAGATCGTTTTCCGTCGCCCCGCAAAAATATTCCGATAAGACGCTGCCGTACCTTTCGACAAATGCCTCGGAGTAGACGTTTTCGAGGATGCTTTTGCTTAAGGCGGGGAGATTCTTTTGGAGGGCCAGCTCGACCCACCTCCGAAGGATGGCGCTGTTTTCCTCCGTCATTTTGGCGACCGTGGAGCAAAGGGCGAGCTTTTTGACAAGCTCGGGCCGCTTGAGGGCGATGCTCTGGGCAATCATGCCTCCCTGGGAGGCACCAAAAACATAGGCGTTTTTGATTCCGAGAGTGTCAAATGCCTCCGCCGTGTCACGGCCCATTTCCTCGATCGTGTATGTTTCGGGAATATTTTCACGGCGGTCAAATACATAGACTGTGTATTCCTCCTGCATTTGCCGGTAGGCGGAGGCCACCCCCGGCGCGGACTGCATCACGCTGATGAGGCTCAGGCCAGGCAAAATGACCGCGGTCTTCTCTCCTGTCCCGAACTGAAAATACCGCATTTCAAAGCGGTCGTTTTTGATTGTTTTTATCTCTATGGACATATTGTAAAACCCCTTTTTTCGTGCCGGAATCGGCTTTGCAGATCCTGTTTTTGCTGGAACCGGCTTTGTAAATCCTGTTTTTATGCCGAATCCGGCTTTGCAGATTCTGTTTTTTTGTTCTAAAACCGGCCTTGCAGGTTCCTTCCCATTATACCAGATAATCGAAAAAACGGTAATAAAAAAGTAGCATGTAAGCGAATACAAAAACGCTGCTCCTCTTGCCTCCCCCTCAAGGGGGAGGTGGCACGGCGAAGCCGTGACGGAGAGGGGGCCGCATGAAAGTCACCAAAACAGAAAATATAAACACAAACGTGATTTTTTCTTGACACGAACGTATCTTTCGGTTATACTCTAACCAGAAGTCACGAAAGTGAAGTTTTCAACAACTATATTCACAAACGTATTCTAAAAAGAATACGACTATTGTTTTACGAGGTGGAGTTATGGAAGATGGCAAGGATATCCCCTATGCGGCCTTTGGCGAGCGGTTGATGGCACTTCGGAAGGAAGCAGACCTCACCCGCCAGCAGCTTGGCGAGCTTTGCGGGGTTGCCCCCAGCACGATTGTCAACTACGAGCGCGGAACCCGCATCCCCTACGCGGATACGGCCGTGAAAATGGCCCAGGTGTTCCACATGACCGTGGAGGGCCTGCTCGGGATGGAGAATCCGGAACTCGCCATGGCAAATGAAGAAGCCATGGACAAAATGCGTGCGCTCAACGGGAAACGAGGGGCGGATCGGTTAAAACAGGTGTACCAGGAGGCCGCCAGTCTTGCGGGCGGCGACCTCACCGAGGAACAGCTCCTGGAGTTCTCCATGGAAATGAGCAAGATGGCGATGCTCGCCCAGCAGCGGCTCCGTGAAATGCACACAAACCGGAAATATCAGGCAGCGGTCGAGGCGAAGGCGGAGGAAACGGCCAGAGCCGTCCGGGAACTCGACGATTCCATCGCCGCTCTGCAGGAAAAGAAGTAAAGAAGGCAAGCTTTTTCTATGGAAGATATTTCGACTCTTGCCTCCCCCTCAAGGGGGAGGTGGCACGGCGTATACCCTCTCAGTCAGTGCCTTCGGCACTGACAGCTCCCCTAAAGGGGGAGTCAAGTGTGACGGAGAGGGGCTGCCGTTAAGGAGAGGGAGCATTTGTCCAATGTCCCTCCGACAGAAACGTCCACCTAACGTTTCTGCTGGCTGCTAAGATAGGTGAAGAATCCCATGGAAGGCAGGTGTGCGTATTTTGGATACAGATATGTTTCAGACAGCAAAAAAAGCCATCAAGGCTGCCGGGTCAAAAGATCCCCGCGACGTGGCGGAGCATTTCGGCATCCTGGTAGTGGATCTCCACGGCTCGATTGCCGGGTACGCCACCCGCTATTCCACGCTCCCGGTCATCGGGCTAAACGTCCATCTGGACGATCTGTGGTACCACTTTGGCGGCTGGCACGAGCTGGCACATGTCTTTTTGGGTGACATCTATGCCCAGGGCTTTCGGGGCGGCCACCGGGACGGCGGCTTTTTCCAGCAGGACGTGGACAGCCAGACAATCCCGCGTCACGAGCTGCGGGCCAATCTGCTCTCCGCCAACGTGAACATCGAGGATGCCCACGTTTTGGAAGTGACCAATTATAACTCCCGCATGATGCAGGACTACCGTGGCGTGAAGGCGAATCTGGAAAAGCTTTCCTTCGCTTACCAACAGCTCTGCTTCTCCGCCAACACTTCCCCCTCGGAGCTGCTGAAGGCAAGAATGCACGAGCTCCGCGGGAAAATCCGGGGAACGCGCGATACGCTGGGTGATCTGGAGGCGGAGATGATTTCGGCAAATCGCTGCAAGACGTTTCAGGAAATGGCCTGCGAGCTCGGCGTGCCGGAGCGCATTTTTCGATATAAACTGGAAGCCATGCGCCTTAGGGGCTATGACATCGACCCGCAGGAGCTGGAACGCTACGACGCGATGTTCCCGGCGGTTTCGACGTGAGGCTGCCGATGGTTTTGACAGGATACTTCCGGCGATACATTTGTCATTACGTGAGACATTCAAAAGGGAGGGGGTTTTAGTGGATGGGGGACGTTCGTATATCGCTATTGATATGAAGAGCTTCTACGCCTCGTGCGAGGCCGTGGCCATGGGCCTTGACCCGCTCAAGGTCAGGCTCCTCGTCGCGGATGCAAGCCGCTCCGACCAGACCATTTGCCTCGCAGTATCGCCGGCCCTCAAAGCCATCGGCGTCCCGGGCAGGCCTCGTCTTTTTGAGGCGAAACGTGCCATTTCCGACTACGAAAAGCGAACCGGAACGAAGGTAGAGTACATCACCGCCACGCCCAGGATGGCTCTCTACGAACGAATTTCCGCTCTCATCTATTCCGTCATCCTGCGGTACGCCGCCCCGGAGGACGTCCATATCTATTCCATCGACGAATCCTTCATTGATGCCACGCCCTACCTTCCTATGTACGAGGCGGCCGCAAGGCATGCCGGCGTCCATCCGGCACACCAGATGGCCATGACCATCATTCAGGATGTTCTTCGGACGACTGGCATCACGGCCACCGTCGGCATCGGCACCAATTTGTATCTTGCCAAGGTCTGTATGGATATCGTGGCAAAAAAAATGCCGCCCGACCGGAATGGTGTCCGGGTGGCGGAGCTGAGCGAGGAAAGCTTTCCTTACCTGCTCTGGGAGCATCGGCCTCTGACCGATTTCTGGATGGTCGGCCCTGGCAAGGCGAGGACGCTGGCAAATGCCTTTCTCTTTACGATGGGGGATATTGCCCAGCGTTCCCAGTGGGACGAGGAATGGTTCTATAAGAAGTTCGGCATTGACGGGGAGATTTTGATCGCCCACGCTTGGGGACAGGATCCGGTCACGATGGCCGACATCAAGAATTACCATGCGGACGCGCACAGCCTGAGCAAGGGGCAGGTGCTTCCCCGCCCGTACCAATATGCCGAGGCGAGGAACGTGCTGTCCGAGATGATTGACGTCCTGTGCGCGGATCTCTTTAGCAAGGAGCTGCTCTCCCCCCGTTTTACCTGGTGGGTGAGTTACGATTACAAATCGCTGGAAGCCTGTCCCGCTTACGACGGCCCGAAGGTGCTGGATTTTTACGGACGACTCCACCCAAAGCACAGCAATGGGACGGTGAAAATGCCGATGGAGACAAATGCCTTTTCCACTGTGGCACCGCGTATCCTGGAGGCGTTTGACCAAAAGACCGACCACAGGCTTTTGTACCGACGGCTCGGCATCTGTGCCGAGAACGTGCGGGAGGACAACGGCTTTTACCAGCTGCATATGTTCACGGACTACGAGGCTCTGCGCCGCGAAGAGCGGCTGCAGTGGGCTCTTGGAGAAGTACGCGCAAAATACGGGAAAAACGCGGTTTTCAAGGGCAACAACCTGCTCGAAGGGGCAACGCAGCTGGAGCGAAACAAGCAGATTGGAGGGCATCGGGCGTAAGAATCTCTGTGCTCGTCGTCCTATACGCAAGGTGTAGAGCGCTGCCGTGCATCTACGGAAAATGTAGAGAAGGAAGCAATGTCGCTTTCGTCGGCAGAGTGCGTGGCTTTTATAAAGGAGGTGTTAAGAATGGAACCTCCAAACAGCGGGTATCCCAAGCTTGGAAAGATGCTCGTGCCGAAAAATTTTAAATATACAGATGTCCTCCAACGCGGCCGCCCACAGCACGGGAAATGGGACAGCTTCCAACGACGGCACCCGCCGATGACGGTGGAGCACTGGGCCAAAATCTTCAGCCCATTTGACGCGCTGGACGGCTTTGACGAGAGGATTGCCGAAAAAGAGGTCGTCTATGCCTGCCGAACCGAACTTAGTCCCGACGACCAGGCCGAGCTTGACCGCCGGCTGGACATCCTCCGAAATCTAACCTATAACAGCCGCATGGCGAGGGAAAACCGGGTGATGGTACGCGTAATCTCCTTCGTCCCCTGCACGGATGAAAATCATTTTGCCTTTCGGATTGCCGCCGGAAAATACGAAACCACCGCCGGCATGGTTCTGCGGGTGGAGCCGGACTCTCTTCGCCTGCGGACGGAAAATGGCGATCGTAACATCCTCTTTTGCGATCTTCGGGAAATCCAGAGCGAGGCTGGAATTTTCAATCGAGCATGGGCGGAGACATGACCCGTCACCAAAGCATCGACAGAGAGTCGTTCATCTGCATGGTAGGTCGAATCTTTCTCTGGCTACTTTTGCCATAAATGCGGCTACGGCCTCCGTGTTTTCAAAATCGGAGCGGCGAAGCCAGATAGCATCCTTCTCACGGCGGAACCATGTTTCCTGCCGCTTCGCATAATGACGGCTGTCTCGCTTGATGATGCGTACGGCTTCCGCTAAATCAACCTTCCCATCGAGGTAATCGAGAAGCTCCTTGTAGCCGAGGCCCTGCATCGAGACCATGTCGCGTCGGCAGCCCATCGCGGCGAGGTACTGCACCTCGTCGAGGAGGCCGGCCTCCATCATGGCATCGACGCGGGCATCGATGCGGCGATAGAGCTTTTCCCGGTCGTCAGTAAGAACGAACTGCAGAAGGTTATAGGGCGAGGGCTTCGCCGCTTCCCTTTCGTTGTGCCGACAAATGCTCTCCCCGACAATCTGATAGTATTCGATGGCCCGGATAACGCGCTTTACGTTGTTTGGATGGATGCTGTCGGCCGCCTCCGAATCCATTTGCCGAAGCTTCTCGTGCAAGGCCTCGTTGCCATTTGCCGAAGCATAGGAAAGGAGCTCTTCCCGGAGTGCCGGGTCGGCATCCCCCTCGGAGAAATCGATGTCCCGCGTCACGGCCTGGATATAGAAGCCCGTCCCGCCACAGAGAATCGGCAAATGCCCGCGACCGTAGATTTCCGAGAGGACCTTTTTTGCAAGTTCCTGGTACCTGGCCGCGTCGAAGGCCTCGGTCGGGTCCGCCACGTCCAGCAAATGGTGCGGCACGCCGCACATTTCACCCTTCGTGATCTTGGCGGAACCGATGTCCATCGCACGGTAGACCTGCATGGAATCTGCCGAGACGACCTCGCCGCCGATTTTCTGCGCGAGCAACACGGCGGTCTCGCTCTTTCCTACCCCCGTCGGCCCCGCAAGGATGATCAAGGGATCTTTTCTTCTTTGTTCCATAGAATCACCTTTTCATAGAAAAATCTGTAACAGTTCAGCACCCCTAAAATCGCACTTTCTCTCTCCGTGAAGGGCTTGTCATTCTGAGCGAAACGAAGAATCCCTTAGGAAAGACAGGAAATCTGAAGCGTAACAAAAAATCAGACAATTCGCTTAAAGCGTTTTTCGAGGTCCTTCTCGGTAAATGCGATGATTGTGGGCCGCCCGTGCGGGCAATGGTAGGGATCCTCGCAGAGGAAGAGCTCGTCGATGAGAGCTTCCGCTTCCGCCGGTGTGAGCATGTCGCCGCCCTTGACGGCGGCCTTGCAGGCCTCTGTGGCAATCCGAAGAATATAGATGGAAAGCTTTTTAGGGTCCCGGCTGGTCTCCAGATGGTCGAGCATCTCGGTAAAGAGCTGCCTGGAGCCGAGCATGGAGAGATGGTAGGGAACCGCGCTCACCTTGTATTCGCGTCCGCCGAAGGGCTCAATCTCGAAGCCGGTGGCCGTGAACGCCTCCAGGTACTCGTCGAGGAGAGCCTTCTCCTCAAGCGTCGCCGTGAAAATGAGCGGCGGGCTGACCATTTGCTGTGTCACGCTGCTGTTCTGGTACATTTTCGTGAAACGCTCGTAAAGCACCTTCTCGTGGGCGGCGTGCTGGTCGATGAGGTAGAGCTCGCTTCCGTACTCGACAATCCAGTATGTCCGGAAGGCGCAGCCAAGGATCCGTCGACGGGACTTTGCCTTCGGGGAGAGAATGCCGGGGAGAAGCTCCTGCTGTTCGTAAGTGGCAACAGGTGTGCTTTCGGGGAACTCTTCTGAGAGCGTGGTTTGCGGACTCCGGGCAGAAGCCGGTACTGTGTCCGCTGACATTTGTGGGGATCCTTCGCTTCGCTCAGGATGACAGGCGGAAGTGTCTGGAATGCCCGCTGAGGCGCTGTTCGCAGATGTTTGCCGGGATCCTTCGCTTCGCTCAGGATGACAGGCGGGAGCTTCCGGTATGCCGGTTGAAGCGTTGTTCGCGGACGGCTGCCGGGATCCTTCGCTTCGCTCAGGATGACAGGCGGAAACGTCCGGGATGCCGGCTGAGGCGTTGTTCGCGGACGGCTGCCGGGATTCTTCGCTTCGCTCAGGATGACGGGCGGGAGC
>CADCQU010000129.1 GCA_902803635.1 uncultured Lachnospiraceae bacterium
ATCCTCGCCATTTGTCTCGATGACCTTCTTGTACCAGAAGAAGGATTTCTTGCGGCTGCGGCTGAGGTCGCCCGTACCGTCGTCGTATTTGTCAACGAAAATGAAGCCGTAGCGCTTGGCCATCTCGCCGGTGGAGGCGGAGACGAGGTCGATGCAGCCCCAGGGGGTGTAGCCCATGAGATCCACGCCATCCTCGACGGCCAGCTTCATTTGCTCGATGTGCTTGCGGAGGTAGTCGATGCGGTAGGTATCGTTGACGGAGCCGTCCGCCTCCTTCACATCCTTCGCGCCGAGGCCATTTTCCACGACCATGAGCGGGATGCGATAGCGGTCATAAATCTCGTTGAGACTGTAGCGAAGACCCTTCGGGTCAATCTGCCAGCCCCAATCGGAGGATTCGAGATACGGGTTCTTCGAACCGGCGATGAGGTTGCCGTCCGAGGCAGCCGCATCCGGGTTCGTGCTTATGGTGTTGCTCGCGTAGTAGGAGAAGGTGTAGAAGTCGATGCAGCCTTCCTTGAGGATTTCCGCATCGCCCGGCTCCATCTTCACGGTGATGCCGTGCTTCTTCCAAATGCTCTTCGCGTAGGCCGGATACTCTCCGCGGACCTGGACGTCCGAGCAGTACCAGTTCATCTCGCGCATATGCTCCTGATTTTCAAGGATGTCATCCGGGTTGCAGGTCAGGGCGTAGGACGTGACGAAGCAGATCATGTTGCCCAGCTTAAACTGCGGGTAGTTTTCATGCGCGTATTTTACAGCGAGGGCACTCGCAAGGAACTGGTGGTGGAGGGCCTGGAAGCGCTCGCCCGGCTTGTCGGGAAGCTCGTTCGTGCCGCCCTCGAAGCCCTTGATGGTGCCGGTGGAGAGGAGGGCTCCGAAGGGCATCATGCCGGCGTTGATCTCGTTGAAGGTCAGCCAGTATTTGACCTTGTCCTTATAGCGCTCGAAAATGACCTTGCAGTAGTTCATGAAGAAACCGATGAGCTCGCGGCTCTCCCAGCCGTTGTACTTCTCGACCAGCGCGTAGGGGAGCTCGTAGTGGGAAATGGTAACCAGCGGCTCGATGCCGTGCTCCTTGCAGCAGTCAAAGAGGCGGTCGTAGAAGGCAAGGCCGGCCTCATTGGGCTCAGCCTCCATGCCCGTCGGGAAAATGCGGGTCCAGTTGATGGACGTGCGGAAGGTCTTGAAGCCCATCTCGGCAAAGAGGGCGATGTCCCCCTCAAAATGCCCGTAGAAGTCAATCGCCTCGTGCGAGGGGTAGAAGGTACCCGGCTCGATGCCGATTGTCACACGCTTCGGCCTTGTGTGGGAACCACCGGTGCAGTGGTCAGAGGTTGATGCGCCTTTTCCGTCCACATTCCAGGCACCTTCGGCCTGGTTCGCGGCAATCGCGCCGCCCCATAAGAAATCTTTCCGTAAAACTGACATTTTTCCTCCTTTTCTTTGTCAAAAATTATGCGATCGTCAGGATCTTGTCGCCAACCTTCACGTTCGGGACATTTGTTGCGGTGACCGCCGCGAAGTCCTCGGTGTTGGTGACAATGACCGGCGTATGGGTCTTGTAGCCCGCCTTCTCGATGGCCGCAAGATCCGCCGTGAGGAGAAGGTCGCCCTTCTTAACCTGCTGGTTCGCCTTGACATTGTATTTGAACGGGGCACCGTTCATGTTGACAGTATCCAAACCGACATGGATGAGAAGCTCCGCTCCATCATCGGAGAGAAGTCCGATGGCATGTCCGGAATCCATGAGGGTCGTCACCACGGCATCGCAAGGCGCGTAGACCTTGCCGTCCGTGGGCAGGATGGCGACACCCTCGCCAAGGGCCGCGGAGGCAAATACCTCGTCGGGAACGTCCGCAAGCTTGACGACCTTGCCGGCCATCGGGGAAGCGATCTCGATCTTCTGGGCACGGGCCTTCTTGACTTCCTCGCCGGCCATCGGCGCATACGCGCCATTTATTATGTTACCTCAGCGGAAGCCCTTCCGCCGCTGCGACCAGGATGTGACAAATGAAAGTCCGATTATTATGTACGGGCGGTTCCGTTCAGAAGCCCGCCCCTGATATTTCTCTACAAAGCCTTCCGTTTTTCCGTATAACTTTATGAAAATTTCATAATTTGATTTTAGCATATTTCACAAACAATGTAAACAAATTCATGGTCATAAATCCATTTTTATACAAATTTCAAATGCAATCCGGCCACTTTTTCGTCGTTATCACTAAAATAATTTATGTTTTCAGAAACCGCGCCGAAATCCGGTACTGCCGAAGGCAGCTAACTACGCCGACTGACGACAACGCAGTTAGAAACGGATTTAGACAAGCCAAATGTATAAGCTATTTCTTAACGGTTCCTAAGTCCCTTACGTGACTCTTTGAATAAAAAGGGACGGTTTCCGGCGACTGCTCGCCGAAAACCGTCCCTGCGGGTTCCTGTTTGAGAAACGGATGGTTGTTTCTGTATGTTCACTTCGCCACCGATTTGCTGTTGATCGGAAAGGTGAAGTAGGTGTCCGGGTAGGGTTCATTTGCCAGTGTAAAATGCCACCACTCCTCCACGAGGGGCTTGAAGCCGTGGGAAAGCATCGCCTCCCGGAGGATCATGCGGTTCGCATACTGCTCCGTCGTGATGCCCGTATAATCCGGGTGACTCAGAAGGCCAAAATAGTCGAAGGTACCGCCCATGTCCACCTCTTTCTCGGTGTTCATGTCAAAGAGCGTCAGATCCACCGTACTGCCGCGGCTATGGCCGGAATGCTCGGCAATATAGCCCTGCGGGAAGAGCACGCTCTTGTCAAGCTCCGGATAAAAATACTGCTTCATCCGGGTATCGTCCGGATCCAGCGCCCAGCGCATGAAGTGGGAAACGGCCATTTGCGGGCGATAGGCATCAAAAATCTTCAGGCGGTAACCCTTTGCGAGCAGGTCGTCGCTGACCTCCTTCAAGGCCGCTGCGGCCTCCTTCGTCAAAAATGCCAGCGGCTCCTCATAGCCATCAATCCGGTCGCCGACAAAATTGTAGGTGGAATAATAGCGGATTTCCAGAATCGCGTCCGGCACCGCCTCGGAAAGAAGCACGAAATCCGAAGAATCACTCGATAACTGCACGCCATCCTCCCCCTTCATGGTTTCCGGATTCTCCTCAAGCCTCTCCTTCGTATTGATCACGACCACACAGTCCGGTCGTACCCGCTGCATCACCCGTTCCATCACGCCCACAGGAATCGCCACGCACCCCGCGGTATAGGGACTGTACGGAATGAGGCAGTGCAGGAAAATGGCGGAGCCTCGGCCGGGGGTACCCTCCTCGTTAAAGCTGATGTTCAGGCAGTACCGATAGGCATTCGGAGAGCCGATGATATGCTCGGAATTTGCCATGTCAAGATCCGGGTAATCCTTGATATCAACCATCTCGTTGTAGCGCATCCCCTCGCGCTCATCGCTCGACCAGTAGGTATCGTTATCTACCTTAATATAAGGAATCGCGCAGCCGGGATCGTCGGCAACCCCGAACGCCTTGTTAAAGGTGTACGTCCCCATGGGCGTCTGGCCGCAGCCCTCCTCATGGGCCGCATCCGCGCAAAATCCGTTTTTCCCGACATATGCCGGCGTGGAGAGGACCTGCTTCCACACGCCTTCCCCGTTCCGCTCGTGCATGGTAACCACAGCCGTGGTATCCTGCAGGCCGGCCCCGCTAACAATAAAAAGCTGCTTTACATTCTCATCCTGGGCTTCCGGGAGGTACGAAAGCCACTCCGGGGAGTCCTCCGCCTCTTTTTCGGGCGCGGCCGATGGCTGCTCGGGCACGGATTCCGTCTGGGAGCTCGCCGTAGATTCCGCCTTGGACTCTACCGTGGACTCCGCCTTGGATTCTGCCTTCTCCGAGGCCGTGGACGCAGCCTTGCTGGCCGTCTCGCCGGATGCTTCCTTCTCCTCCGCGCTGCTCGCCGCAGATTTGTCAACGCCCGTGGGGGCCGTGCTCCCGCAGGCCGTCAGGGCAAGCGCAATTCCAAGCGCCGCGGCAATTCTCGTGATTTTTTTCATAACCTTCTCCTTTCCTTGTCTTGTGATGAATGAAAGTGATGTTTCATAAAGTATAAACCTCTTGCTCAACACAAAGTATACAACAGTCTCCCCAAAAAGTCATTAAGGAACTTTTTGTGCCTTAAAGAACCCGCCTGGTCCAGGCGGCCCCTTCTGAAAAGACACTGTCTGTTTGTAAAAGGCTTGTCATTCTGAGCGAGACAGAAAAACGTTCACTGGACGTTTTTCTGCATGCTAAGGCAACCGAAGAATCCCGTAAGGCTTCTCGCAAAGTTTACGGGATTCTTCGTCGCATCGCTCCTCAGAATGACAGAAAGTTGGGGGTCATCTGAACTGTAACCCCACCTGCCTTCTTTCCATACGCCTCCCCCTGGAGGGGGAGGCAAGGGTACGAAGAACGTTGCAGGGAAGCAGGCATTTGTGATATGATGTGGCAAGATTCCTATAGAAAAAGAAAGGGGGCCATGGTCATTTTGCAAACTTCACTTTCAAAACGGAACTCCGGCATTGAGGTTTTGAAGATCCTGGCCATCGTGCTGATTGTCACGAGCCATGTG
>CADCQU010000130.1 GCA_902803635.1 uncultured Lachnospiraceae bacterium
AGGCGGCCATCAGTTCGTCCAGCTTCCCTGCCAAATATTCGCCCGCCGCATTTGCCTTGCCCACGATATCCTTCTTCCGGAAAATGTCAAAGACCGCCGCGACGGCCGCGCAGGCAAATGGATTCCCGCCGTAGGTGGTGCCGTGGTCGCCGGGGGCGAGCGAGGCCTTCGCTGCCTTCTCGCCAAGGACAAAGGCCCCGACCGGGACGCCACAGCCGAGGGCCTTCGCGGTCGTCAGGATGTCCGGCAAAATGCCGTACTGCTGGTAGGCCCAGAGCGTGCCCGTCCGGCCCATGCCGCACTGGATCTCGTCGAGGATGAGCAGGATGTCCCGCTCGTCGCAGAGCTTCCGGACACCCGCAAGGAAGGCCGGATCGGCGGGATAGATGCCGCCCTCGCCCTGCACGGTTTCCAGAAGGATCGCGCAGGTCTTGTCCGTGACGGCCGCCTCGACCGAGGCCAGGTCGTTAAAGTCCGCGAACGCAACGCCGCCCATGAGAGGCAGGAAGGCCTCCTGGTAATGGGCATTTCCCGTGACCGAGAGCGCGCCCACGGTGCGGCCGTGGAAGCTGTGGCGCATCGCCACAATCTCGTGTCCCGCATGGCCATCCCGCACGAAGGCATATTTCTTCGCGGCCTTGATGGCCCCCTCGATCGCCTCCGCGCCGGAGTTCGTGAAGAACGCCTTGGAAAGGCCGGTGGTTTTCGCAAGAGCCTTCTCGTCTTCCCCCTGCTCCTGGTCGCTTCCGCAAGAACCCTTCAGAAGCGCGGTGGAGGTCACGAGGGACTTCGCGGCGAGCGCGAGCGGCTCATGATAGTAGAGGTTCGAGGTATGGAGAATTTTGTGCACCTGCTCCTCCAGCGCATGGTCATAGTCCGGGTCGTGGTAACCCAGGGCATGCACCGCGATGCCAGCCATGAAGTCCAGGTATTCCTTCCCGTCCGCGTCGAAAATGCGCACGCCCTCCCCCCGGTCAATTGCCAGCGGGAAGCGGTTATACGTATGGAGCACGTACCGCTCCGTCATGTCCATAATTTCCTTCGAATTCATTTCGCTTCTTCCTCTTCATTTTTTCGTTCCCAACGAAGTCCGACGGTTACACCGTTCCGACGGTTCCGTTGAAGCTATTCTCTTTCCACGCAGCAAGCCCTCGGCGCGGCCATGTATTTTTCCCGTTCCGCCGCCTCCGTCGAAATTCCTCTTTCGCCACTCTTAAGGCTTTTCATCTACCTTCTCATGGTAGTACCGTTTCGCGTTGTCGGCGATGATGGCGGTGCCAACGCCCTTGTGGGTGAAGAATTCAAGGAGCAGGCTGTGCTCGACGCGGCCGTCGAGGATATGCACGCGCGTTACGCCGGCGCGGATGGCGGCGATGCAGTTCTGGAGCTTCGGCAGCATCCCGCCGCCGGCATTGCCGGATTCTATGAAGGCTTCCGTCTCGGAGACTGAAAGCTCGGAAATCAGCGTCGTGGGGTCATGCGGGTTGCGGTAGACGCCTTCGATGTCGCTGAGGAACGCAAGCTTGTGGGCCTTCTCGGCCGTCGCGATCGCGCAGGCCGCGTCGTCCGCATTGACGTTATAGGACTTGAAATCCTCCTCACCAAGCCCGACCGGGCAAATGACGGGAACGAAGTCCTTGTCGAGCAGTGTGTCAATGAGGGAGGTGTCCACCTTCGTGACCTCGCCCACGAAGCCGATGTCCTGCCCGCCGGCCAGCTCCTTCTTCTTGACGAGCATCGTAGCACCGTCCTTCCCGGAAATGCCGCAGGCCTTGACACCGTTTTCTTCCATATATTGCACCAGATTCTTGTTCACGCGGTTCAGGACCATCTCCGCGATGCTCATCGTCTGCTTGTCCGTCACGCGAAGGCCGCTGACAAATTCCGGCTCCTGCCCCGAGAGGCGGACCCATTTGCTGATTTCCTTGCCGCCTCCGTGGACGATGATAGGCTTCATGCCCACGAGCTTCAAAAGAGCCACGTCCGTAATCACGCTCTTTTTCAGGTGCGAGTCCGTCATCGCGGAACCGCCATATTTGACGACGATCTTCTTGCCGTTAAATTCCCGGATGTAGGGCAGCGCCTCCACGAGGACATTTGCCTTCTCAATCCATAAATCCATGTTTTCTGCCATATTTTTCCTGCCCTCTTTTTATGACCTGTAATCCGCATTGATATCTACATATTTGTGGGTGAGGTCGCAGCCCCAGGCGTCGGCGGAGGCGTTGCCGTCCTTGCAGTCCGCGACGCAGAGGATTTCGTTCTGCGAAAGAATCTCCGTCGCCAGCTCCTCGCTGTAGCCGGTATCGACGCCATTTGACAAAATCTGGATGCGGCCCGCGCTGCTCGAAAGGAAGAGATCGACCTTCTCCGGTTCAAATACCGCGCCTGAGTAGCCCATCGCGCAGAGGATACGGCCCCAGTTCGCGTCGTGGCCGTAGACCGCCGCCTTCGTGAGCGCCGAGGAAACCACGCTGCGGGCCAGAACCTTCGCGTCCTCCTTCGTCCGTGCATGGATCACGCGCATCTCGAAGAGAGCCGTCGCACCCTCTCCGTCGCGGGCCATTTGCCGTGCAAGCCGCGTGCAGACGTCGAGAAGGCCCTCCTTGAAGGCCGTGTAGTCCGTATTTTCAGAATTAATCCGTGTATTCCCGGCCATCTCGGAGGACATTAGCAGGCAGGTGTCATTTGTCGAGGTGTCGCCGTCGACCGAGACCATGTTGAAGGTGTCCGGCACGACCTCGGAAAGCGCTTTCTGGAGCATTTCCTTGCAAATGCAGGCGTCGGTGGTGATGAAGGAGAGCATGGTGCACATGTTGGGGTGGATCATGCCGGAGCCCTTGCAGCAGCCACCGATGGTCGCGACGCTCCCGTCAGCAAATGTCACGCTGACAGCCGCCTGTTTCACCACGGTATCGGTCGTCATGATAGCCTTCGCCGCGTCCGTGCCGTCGTGGAGGCAGTCGCCGAGCTTCCCCGCGAGAGTGCGCACGCCCGCCGTAATCTTATCCATCGGAAGCTGCCGGCCGATGACGCCCGTGGACGCCACGAGGACATTTTCCGCAGGAACATTGAGGGCCTTCGCGGCCTCCTCCGCCGTCTCCCGGCAATAGGCAAGCCCCTGCTCGCCGGTGCAGGCATTTGCAACACCCGCGTTCACGACGATGGCCTGCACCTTCGCGCCGGAGGATACGATGTCGCGATCCCAGACCACCGGAGCCGCCTTCACACGGTTCGTGGTAAATGTCCCCGCCACCTCGCAGGGAGTCTTCGCAAAAATCATCGCCATGTCGGCATTTCCGTTTTTCTTCAGACCGGCCGCGCAGCCCGCCGCCAGAAAGCCCTGGGCCGCCGTCACGCCGCCTTCTATAATCGTAAAGCTCATATTTATGTCTCCTCTTCTCTCCGAAATTCGTCACGAATCCATCTCGAGTTTCTGTTCAGGCGGCCCCTCGAAAAAGGCTGCTTTGCTTTGTAAAAGGTGAACTGCAACTTCGTACATCTATATCGACTTTCTTTATGTCCGAAATCGTCTTCGCGTTCTTTCAGAAGATTTCCGGTACCATGTTCAGTCCCTCGTCCTCGGGCAGCCCGAAGATAATGTTCATGTTCTGCACGGCCTGTCCGGCGGCCCCCTTGACCACGTTGTCGATCGCGCCCGTGAGGACGAGCCGTCCCGTGCGCTCGTCGATGATGAAGCCGACGTCCGCGTAATTGCTGCCCTTCACGCGCCTCGTCTCCGCCGGCAGGCCCGGCGGCAGGACGCGCACGAACTTCTCATTTTTATAGAAGGAATCCAGAAGCTCCTTCCCCTCCTCCTTCGTGACCGGGCGGAGGAGCTTCGCGTAGGCCGTCACAAGGATGCCGCGGTTCATGGGCACCAGATGCGGCGTGAACTGTACGGTCACGGGCCGCCCGGCCGCGATGGCGAGCTGGTCCTCAATCTCCGGCGTGTGGCGGTGCGTTGCAACGCCGTAGGCCTTGATATTCTCGTTGACCTCGCAGAAAAGGTTCTGCACCTTCGCGCCGCGACCCGCCCCGGACGTGCCGGATTTCGCGTCGATGATGACCGAATCCGGGTCGATGAACCCCGCCTTCACCCACGGGAAAATCGTAAGAATCGAGCAGGTCGGGAAGCAGCCCGGATTTGCCACGAGCCTTGCCCCGGAAAGCTTCTCGCGGAAAAGCTCCGGCAGCCCATAGACCGCCTCCGGCAGAAATTCCGGCGTCGGATGGTGGATGCCGTACCACGCCTCGTAGCGGGCCGCGTCCTTAATCCGGAAGTCCGCGGAAATATCCACGACCTTCGCCCTCTGCAAAAGCCCCTCGCTGACCTTCCCGGCGCAGTAGCCCTGCGGGGTCGCCGTGAAAATCACATCCGCAGCCTCCGCAAGCTTGTCCATGTCGTCGTCGAGGCATTTGTCGTCGACCAGTTCAAACATGCTGCCGTAGACGCTCGCATAGGGCTCGTCCTTGTAGCTCCGCGAGCCGTACCAGACAATCTTCGCGTCCGGATGATTCAGCAAAATGCGCACAAGCTCCGCGCCCGCATAGCCGGTAGAGCCGATAATTCCTACTTTGACCATACATTCCTCCCATGGAGGCCCCTGCCCCCGTCCTTGCATTTGTCAAATGTTCATTTGTACCATCATAGACCTTCTTTCTCGAATTTTCAACATAAATTTACGAATAAATATGCTTTATTTCTGCATAATTATACAGTCATAGCAAATGCAACAACCGCGCCGCTACTTCGATGGAGCTTTTCCGTCGTTTTGCACCCTCTCATTTGCGTCTGGCTTCCTTTCCGGCACCTCTGCTCGGATTACCACTGCCGTTTTCGCACCTGTAATCCGAGTTTTAAGAATTTTCACTTGCAAGATGGCCACTTGTGGGCTATAGTGGGGAAAGTGAACTTGAATCAAAAGGCAACACACAAATAACAGAAGTTTCCCAAAGGAGGTTCCCATGGCGAACGAAAAGGTTGTTCTGGCATATTCCGGCGGTCTCGACACCACCGCCATCATCCCCTGGCTCAAGGAGCATTTCGGCTACGACGTCGTCTGCTGCTGCGTGGACTGCGGCCAGGGCAGCGAGCTCACCGGCCTCGACGAGCGCGCCCGCCTCTCCGGCGCGGCCAAGCTCTATATTGAGGACATCAACGACGACTTTGCCGAGAATTTCATCATGCCCTGCGTGCAGGCGGGCGCGGTCTATGAAAACAAATACCTCCTCGGCACGTCCATGGCCCGCCCGGCCATCGTGAAGAAGCTCGTCGAAATCGCCCGCAAGGAAGGGGCCGTCGCCATTTGCCATGGCGCGACCGGCAAGGGGAACGACCAGATCCGCTTCGAGCTGGGCATCAAGGCCCTCGCCCCGGACATCAAGGTCATCGCCCCCTGGCGCATGACCGACGTGTGGACCATGCAGTCCCGCGAGGACGAGATTGCGTACTGCAAATCCAAGGGCATCAACCTCCCCTTCGACCACAGCCACAGCTACAGCCGTGACCGCAACCTCTGGCACATTTCCCACGAGGGCCTTGAGCTGGAGAACCCCGCGCTCGCGCCGAACTATGATCACATGTTGGTCATGAGCGTGACCCCGGAAAATGCCCCGGACCAGTCCACGGATGTCACGATTACATTTGAGAAGGGCGTTCCGACCTCGGTGAACGGCGAGAAGATGAAGGTGGCAGACGTCATCCGCGTCCTCAACCAGCTCGGCGGCGAGAACGGCATCGGCATCGTCGATATCGTGGAGAACCGCGTGGTTGGCATGAAATCCCGCGGCGTCTACGAGACCCCCGGCGGCACGATCCTCATGGAGGCCCACAAGCAGCTTGAGGAGCTCGTCCTCGACCGCGCCACG
>CADCQU010000131.1 GCA_902803635.1 uncultured Lachnospiraceae bacterium
CGGTAGTGGTAAATGCCGGTCTCCTCGTCCCGCTCATCGTCCATGAGGACGAGCGCGCCGTCGCCGTAGCGGTCCTCGATCTGGATGCGGCCATCCCGGATGAAGTTCGAATCGTAGGACTCGACGCCGAGGTTCACCGAGCCATAGGTGCCGGGGAACTTATTGAAGTTATTCGCGCTTGAGCCCCCGTTATCCCCCTTCGCGTCCGGATCCTTGATGGCCATGTTCATCACGGAATAGAAATTGCGGAAGGTGCCGCCGCGGACGACGACGCTGCTCGTGTCCACGGGAACCGGCGTGGCCCCTTTGTTTGCCACGGCATCGGCGTTCTCATAGAAGATTTGCTCCATGCCGTTCGTCTCGCTCATATCGAGGTTGACATCCTTCTCTTCCACCGTGCCGTCCTTGGTCTTGTAAACGATTTTTCTCTTCTGGTCTCCCTTGTAACGGACAAAATTGAAAATGTTCGCGCCGGTGTAGCCCTCGAAGGTTCCGCCATAAATGTAGGCCTTGCCGTTGCCATTCCCTCCAAGGTGCGCGAGCTCGACGACCGCATTGCGGGTGTTGGGGGTCGAGCCGTAGCCCTTGAAGGTGCCCCCGTAGGAGACAAAGGTTCCTTTGGTTCCGCATTTGACGACCGTCCCCATAATGGATTGGGTTACGCGGCTGGTCTCGTCGGCCCGGATCATGCCACTAATGTCATCGACGAGCTTGAGTGCGCTGTCAACCATGCCCATGATGCTCTCCGTGTCGAGGTAGGAGTTGGCCACCGCCTTCTCCGCCGCCGCAAGCCTGGAGTTCCAGTCGATTTTCTTGCCCTTGCCTTCCTCGTCCTTTTTATTCTCCTCGTCGGTGGGCTTTTGGGCACCTTGCTTGTTGTCCTCCTTGTTCTTTTCGTTCTTCTCCTTCGTCTTCTCGCCAATGGTCTGGTTCCGGCCCTCGCCGGGCTTTCCGGAGGAACGCGCAACTGGCGTGGATTTCGTCGTTTCCTTTGTCGCCCCCTTTTCTCCGTCCCTCTCCGTTACGGAGTTCTCCCCCTTCGGAGTATTCTTGCCGTCGTCATTTTCCGCAGATTCCTTCTTTTCCTCCTCGATGGCCATATTGACGTCCTTCATGGCCGCCTCCGCGCCCTTGATTCCGTAATAGTATTCCGCAATCTCAACGCCGAGAGCGACCGCCGTCCCAATCGAGGTCTTGAGCTTGTCCCAGGTAAACCCCGACTTGACATGCTCTTTTGCGCGGCCGGCCTGGTAGGTTCCGCCGTAAATGACGAGGTTGCCGTTTTCGACATTGAAGAGGTCGCGCGTGGTGTAGAAGTCCATCGTCGTGTAGTACGGGGCTATCATGTAGCCGTGGAAGGTGATTCCACCGGAACCCTCGACATAGACACCGTCCTGCGCCCACATCGAGGAATCGATGATGGTCAGCGTCGCGCCCTTCGAGATGGTGAACATGACGCTTCTGTGGTAGGAGGGCTCGTTGCTCTGGATGGAATGGCCGTTGAGCTTGTCGCCCTTCTTGTTCCGCTGGTAGTTCATGTTGATCGTATGGCCATTTAAGTCGAGAACGTGGTCCGAGGTGATCTCGATGGTCTTCCAGAGCTCGTTCCCTCCGTACTCGTTCTTAATGTCCTCGGTGAGGGCGATGTATTTATCGTCCTCGCTCTCGCTGGTCAGATAGTAGCGGAGGGAGCCTTCCTTGTTGACGCTGATGGGAAGGGCGTCCTTGTTGGTGATGTGGCGCCACTTGAACTTGTTGAGGTTGCTCTTGTAGTAGTCCGCCGTCTTCGCGGCGGGGTCCCCGTTCGCATGGACCGACTCCCGCGTCTCCGCGGCAAATGCGGCGTTCGGGTCGGTACCGCGGCTGCTCGCGTAATTGAAATCGATCTCGATGTTGGTCGTATCGTCCGCCAGGACCGGAAGCGATGACAGCGGCAGCCCTGTTAGGACCACCACCAATGCCATCAGGATTGCCAGGAAACGTTTTGCTGTTTTCATGTTACTCTCCTTTTCTTCTTTTTTGCTTGGTTGTTGAGTTACTAAAAAGTTACTATTCAGCTGACCCCAAAATTGAATTATTTTTCCTTGTGAAGGGCTTGTCATTCTGAGCGAAGCGAAGAATCCCGTAAGTTTTTCGCAAAGTTAACGGGATTCTTCGTCGCTTCGCTCCTCAGAATGACAGAACCGAGGGGCTGAACTGTAACACTAAAAATCCCTCATTTCACCTTCACGCCCTTTACATCGCTCCAGGCCCCGTAGATTTCCTTCGAGCCGTACTTTGCGACCCCACGGACACGGACATAATACGTCTTACCAGACGTAAGCGACAGGGTCTTGGTGGCGGTCGCCGACGCCACCGTCTTCGACTTCTTAAAGTCCTTCGTCAGCGAATAGCAAATCTGATAGCCCGTGACGCTAGCATCCTCCTGAATCTTGACCGTGGCCTTCTTTGCCTTCGTGCTCTTCAGGGAACTGATGACCTGCTTTTTGGGGTAAATCGCAAAGTAGACGGTTTTGCTTCCGCCGTATTTGCCCGCACCCGTAATCGTTATCTTCCCCTTTCCAGCCTTCTTGTTATTTGCATAGGCAACGGTGTAGTCCGTCCCTTTCACCAAGGTCGTTTTTCCATAGGTAACCTTCACCGTGGGTTTCACGGCCTTCCCGGCGTACGTACACTTCTTCGTATAGGTCACGGCTGCATTTGCCAAATCCGGTTCCTCCGCTACAAGGCACGAATATGCCGCCCACACATAGCACGATGTATCCGGATCATAGGGGCTTTCACCAATGTCTTCAAAATTGTAGCCTGTAGGAACCACTTTGAAATAATATTTCGTTTTTTCCTTTAGATTAAAGGATGCCTTTTCCGTCTTCCCCTCCTTTACACTGTAACCCCCAATCCTCTTCCCGCTCGCATCATAGACCACGACCCGAAGATCAGAATTGATAACCCCCTCCTCCAACCAACCAGTCTTCTCACGCTTTGTGGTCACTCTGTATCTGCCAGCCTTCCCCGTCGTGAACGAGTACCACGCTGGCTCCTCCCGTGAAGGAGGCAAATCTATATCGAACTTCCCGCTAACTTTTTTGGATAGAGTAACGGAGGTAGGCTTCTCGCCACTAATTTCCCATGGCTTATCCTGCAGGGCATCGACGCGTAGGGCATACGCTCCATACAAAGCCGGAGCCGGTTCGTCTTCCTCATCATTCTGGTTGCCGCCGCCCCATTCCAGCTCAGCATCATCATCGTAATACGGTTCCGGCTCTCCCCTGTACCCCGTAGGCGACAATTCAAGGAGATATTCCTGATTCTCCTCCAGCTCGATTTTGAACGTCCTGGTTTTTCCTTCATATACTGTAAATTCACCGATCTTCCTTAAAGTAGGACCAATATAAATGCCCCTCTCATCGTAGAGGTTTGGATTTTCTATCACATAGATTCTCGCATAGATATCAAAGTCGGAATATTCTTCTCCCTTCCGCGCTTCCTTATACTGCACAGTGAGACCATAGACAGATTCGCTTCCCGTTTTAAAAGAGAAACTGTCATAATCCACGCCCTCGCTCCCCGCTTTCCTGTCAATCGTGGCCTCGACTTTCCTGGAAATCGTCAGCGGGGTCGGCTGTTTGTCCCCGTCCATGCTAAACGGATTATCCGCATCATCGTCCGAGGCAATCATCTGGAAAGTGATATCCCCCTCGCGTCCGGCCTTCGCACCGCAAATCCAAAGGTAATACGTCGTGCCCGGACTGCAGAAGAGGAGAGGAAACTTCTCGCCGTAGACGGCGCTGTCCCACTTCTTGTGGTCAGGGTTGTCCACCCTCTCCGCCGAGCCGAAAAAGGCAAAAATCTTCCCACTGTATTTTTTGGAAGCTTTCGGGATGTTGAGCCACACATTCACTCTGGAAAAGTCACTGGCCGGCGTCGTGAACTTAAAGTATGTTGCATCTGTCCCAGACAAATGTACCGTATACTTCTCGTTGCACGCGATTTCGGTGGCCGTCTCCCGCGTCGCCCCGCCGGCCACCTTGGCAGCCGCCCAGGCCGGCTCTGCCAGCCCTCCCGCCATGCCAAAGAACATGGCAAATGCAAGCAAAACCATGCAAAGTGTTTGAAACAATTTCTTCATATTGATCCTCCTC
>CADCQU010000132.1 GCA_902803635.1 uncultured Lachnospiraceae bacterium
CGCCAGCGGTCGTTTCCGCCGCAACGTCCTCTCCTTCCGCCGCATCTGAATACAGTGCGGCGACAGCTACTTCGTCCTGGCCATCGGCCTGGGCGGTGATGGTTTTCGTCTCATCGGCGAAAACGCTCGACGAGGTCTGGCCCAGCCATCCAAGGGATGTGAGAACCATGACCAACGCCAGGAACATGCTCAAGACTTTTCTTGAAACCATGCTCGCCTTCTTCATGTGCCTTTCCTCCTTTTCATTGAAATTGCGGAGACCTGAAATTCTTCCCGCCATTTGTCAAATAAGAACCGTATCCGAAAGCAACGCGGCAACCTGCTTTCCTTTGCGACATCTGGCTGGTTCCCTGATCAAATGTCCGGGTTTCCTTCCCATCCCCAACAGTCCCGTATGATGCTCCTTCCCTGGAGCAAGTTACGAAATATTTCGAAATAATTATAATCCAAGTTGGCAAAAATTACAATGAGATTTTACAAAATATTTAATGAATTTCACAGAATCGTGATTGTGTCCAAAATGTGACCACGCAAATCGTTTACAATTCACAAAGCCGCTAAGCAGGCCAGAGGGAGGCAAATGCAGAACTTCTCTCCCTCCCCTGCCGAGGATGTTGTTGGAATCACCGCCGATATAAGCCAGAGGAAGAAAAAAGCCGAGCTTCTCCTCTCCCCCTCGGGTCACATACTGCCAAAGGCAGCAAAATTCCATACGTTGTTTTGTAAAAAGAAAAAACTCCCCGAAGGGAGTTCTTTCCAACCTATTCTTCTGGAACCTTTCGTTTTTTTACATCGACAAATGGAACCACGCCAGCCTAAGTTCTGAGACAAGATGTCCGGTATCATTTCGCCCGAAAATGCTCCGCGAAGGCGCGGGTCTTTCCGACGACATCTCCGCCAAAGACCGCGGAGCCGGCCACGATGACGTCGGCCCCCGCTGCGAGCGGGATGTCCACGTTGTCAATCTTGACGCCGCCGTCCACCTCAAGCAGGATGTCCCGCCCCGAGGCATCAATCATCTGCCGCGCGATGCGGATTTTCTCTGTGCACTCCGGGATATAGGCCTGGCCGCCCTTCCCCGGCTCGACGGTCATGACGAGAATCATGTCAAGCATATCTATATAGGAAGAAACTGCTTCCACCGGGGTGCCGGGCTTCACCGCAAGGCCGGTTTTCACGCCAAGAGAGCGAATCTTTTCGAGGGTCGCCGCTACGTCCGTCGCCCCCTCGATCTGGAAGTCGATGAGGTCCGCCCCGGCCTTGGCAAAGGCCTCGACGTGGCGGATGGGCTCGTTGACCATGAGGTGGACGTCAAAAAAGAGCGGCGTCACCGGGCGGAGGCATTTGACGACGGGCACGCCAAAGGAAATGCTGGGGACGAAGCTCCCGTCCATGACGTCGATGTGGACGAAATCCGCCCCGCCCGCCTCGATGGCGCGGACGTCCTCGCCAAGGCGGGCAAAATCCGCCGAGAGAATCGAAGGTGCCAGTTTAATCATAAAAATTCTCCTTCCAAAAAACCGGGCGGCAAGCCGCCCGGCAGATATCGTTACGTTTTCCCCTCTCCGTCATACTTGGCTCCCCCTTTGGGGGAGCTGTCAGTGCCGAAGGCACTGACTGAGAGGGTATGCGCCGTGTCTCCCCCCTAGGAGGAGGCACGGGAGCCGTAGGTATTTCTCATCATTTCTCCACAAACGCCTTAACCTGCTTGTACACGCCCTCAGCGTCGAGCTCGTACTTGTGCAGAAGCTCCTGGAACGGGCCGGACTCACCGAAGACATCGCGGACGCCGATCCGGTAGAGGGGCGTCGGCAGCTTCTCGGAAAGGCACTCGGCCACCGCGCTGCCAAGACCTCCGATAATGCTGTGCTCCTCGGCCGTCACGACCTTGCCCGTCTTCTTTGCGGACGCAAGCAGGGTCTCCTCGTCGAGCGGCTTCACAGTGCAGAAATTAATCACCTCCGCATCGATTCCGTCCGCCGCGAGCATGTCCGCAGCCTCCATCGCCGCCGTAAAGCAGAGGCCATTTGCCGCGATCGTAACATCCTTGCCCTCACGTACCACCGTGGCCTTGCCAATCTCGCAGGTGTAATCCGGCTTGTTGATGACCGGCACCGCCGCGCGACCGAACCGGATGTACACCGGCCCGTTGTACTTCACCGCCGCACGGACGCAGGCCGCAGCCTCCACCTCGTCGGCGGGCACCATCACGACCATGCCCGGAATCTGGCGCATCAGGGCCACGTCCTCCAGGCACTGGTGGGAGGCGCCGTCCTCGCCCACGGAGATTCCGCCGTGCGAGGCGCATATTTTCACGTTCAGTTCCGTGTATCCAATGGAATTACGAATCTGCTCATACGCCCGTCCCGTCGCAAACATCGCGAACGAGCTGACAAAGGGCAGCATCCCGGAGGCCGCGAGGCCCGCAGCCACCGTCATCATGTTCCCCTCGGCAATGCCGGCGTTGAAGAAACGGTCCGGATAGGCCTTCGCAAAAACGCCCGTCCGGGTCGCCCCGGCAAGGTCCGCGTCCATGACCACAAGGTTCGGATACTCTTCCGCCAGCTCCAAAAGCGCACGGCCGTAGCCCTCGCGGGTGGCAATTCTCTTTGTCTCGCTCATAACGTCGCACCTAACCTTTCCAGGTCCGCCTTCGCGACCTCGTACTCCGCGTCATTTGTCGCCTTCCCGTGCCAGCCGCAGACATTTTCCATGAAGGAAACGCCCTTGCCCTTCACCGTCTTCGCGATAATCGCCTTCGGGCGGCCATTTGCCTCTTTTGCCTTGGCAAATGCATCCCGGATCTGGTCGAAGTCGTGCCCGTCGATGCAAAATACCTCAAAGCCAAAGGCTTCAAATTTCGCGTCGATGGGTTCGGGGCTGTTGACTTCCGCAAGCGTCCCGTCGATCTGGAGGTTGTTGTAGTCGATGACGAGGATCAGGTTGTCGAGCTTCTTGGCGGAGGCGAACATGGCCGCCTCCCAGACCTGGCCTTCCTCCAGCTCCCCGTCGCCGAGGATGGAGTACGCGCGATAATTCTTCTTTAAAAGTTTTCCGGCAAGTGCCATCCCGCAGGCCGCGGAAACGCCCTGTCCGAGGGAGCCGGTGCTCATGTCGACGCCCGGCAAATGCCGCATCGACGGGTGTCCCTGCAGGCGGGTTCCCACCTTGCGGAGGGTCAAAAGCTCTTCCTTCGGGAAGAAGCCGCGCTCGGCCATGGCTCCGTAGAGGGCCGGCGCCGCGTGTCCCTTCGAAAGGACGAAACGGTCACGATCCGGATCCACCGGATTTTTCGGGTCGACGTGCATCTCTTCAAAATAAAGATAGGTAAGGATGTCTGCCGAAGAGAGCGATCCCCCCGGGTGGCCGCATTTGGCGGCGTGCGTGCCATCGATGATGTCCTTGCGGACCTCGTTGGCAATGATCTTGAGCTGCCGGTTTTCCACTTTCGTACCTCCTTAGCGCGGTGGGACCGTCGTGAACTGTCCCTGAGAGCCTCGCGTGTATTCCTGTCACGCTGCCCTCCTGTTGTACCTGCCTTCCGAAAGGCAGGGTGTGAAACCGTGCGGTTTCCTTCACGCTCCAAAAGCGCGCAAGTTCCCTCGCACGCCTTCATTATAACTTTTTTTCGGCTTTTGTAAAGCGGAATTCTCTATTTCGGCTTTTGGAAAGTGAAATAATTCCACCCCGTTTCCCGTGTTTTTTGGTCACTCTTCACAGTCTCCGTCCGCCGCCCCTGTCATTCTGAGCGAAGCGAAGAAGAATCCCGTCCACCGCCCCTGTCATTCTGAGCGAAGCGAAGAATCCCGTCCGCCGCCCTCACCTCGGTAAAAACCTCTGCAGGTCGGGATTTGTCTCCCACGGGTCGTCCGGGCGATCCTCGGGCAGAGTCTCCCCCATGAGCTTCAGGGTTTCAAGGATATTCTCCTGGGAAACGTGGAGCGCATTTGCCAGCTCATCCACCGTGGGCTTTGCGCCCAGCTCGGCGGTCAGCTCCTGGATCTTCTTGCTGAGTGCTTCCACCTGTTCAATCAGGGCCGTATCGCGGGCGCGGAGGTCCGCCGCCTCGGCCTGCGCCTCGGCAATCTGCGCCCGGATAGCGGCCTCGATGGTCTCCGTCACCGGCAGAAACTGCACCGCATCCTCCTCCTCGGCCTCCGCAAGGCGGTTCACGCCGATGACGAGGCCAAGGTTCGCCTCCTGCGTAAGGTCCTCCAGCGGAACCGAGCCGTCCGCAAGCTCCATCGCAAGCTCGGCCGCCCGCGGCATAAATTCCTCGATTAAGTCATTTTTCTGATACTGGTTCATAATGTCTCCTCTAAAAAATTCTAACTGTACGGTTAGCCCACAATACAACGATTTTCTGTCATTCTGAGGAGCGAAGCGACGAAGAATCCCGTTAACTTTGCGAA
>CADCQU010000133.1 GCA_902803635.1 uncultured Lachnospiraceae bacterium
GCCGTAAACTGGGGGCTGGCCGTGCTTTTGCGCCTGCCAAGAAGACGCCCGAAGGAGGATGGTAAGCGAAAGCCCGCGCTATGACCGTGCAATGCATATCGGAGATATTATTACTCTGGATGTCAACGGCATAGAAATCAAATACAGCCCGCTTAACTATTGCAAAACTGTTCTGAATTCCTCATCCGCAACACCCGATGAGGCTCAGTCCAGAAGACTTGCCAATGTTGTAAAGGAATACCGTCTTCGGCTTATACGGAAGGGCCTTGTAGACGGAAGCATCCGGGGCCAGCTTTCCTTCACCCTCCCCCTTTTCGGGGAATTTGTTCTGGACCAGAAGGAATTTGCATAAAGATGAACCCCGAAAGAAAGGACGACTATGCTCGATGAAAGATACCGGCCCAGGCTGCGACGGTCCGTTTCTGCATTGCCGGGCTCCATGCTTCTCCTGTTTCTATGCCTCGTGCTTTGTTCCTGCGCTGGGCAGGGCGGGAAGAAGGTACCATCCAATCCACTCGTCCTGGCAGACGAGACGCTTCCGGGCGGCAGCAAGATCGTCTGGGACTGCGTGTATTTCGGGGAATACCCGACGGCGGAGGTCGTTGGGACGACATTTTCCTCGGTCGACGACTACGCCCTCGAGGAGGGGGACGTGATCTGTGACGCCTCCCTCTACGAGAAATTAAAGAGCGCCGAATGGAAGGCGGATGAAGCCGTCCTCGACGGGGCGAGATACCGGCGGCTTTGGGCTCCCTTGGATGCCCATGCCCGCGCCCGGCATTATGTCTGGGAGGAAGGCTCCTGCCATTATTTCAAATACGAGCCAATCAAATGGCGGGTGCTGCAGGTGGCGGCCGGCACCATGACTCTTATCGCCGACCGCATGCCCGACTGCGCCCCCTACAATACATTTGCCGGGGACGTCTACTGGGAAAGCTGCACCCTGCGGAGCTTCCTCAACGGCTACGGCAAGGACGAAAACCTCGCGGGGGAGGATTATTCGGCAAATGCCGGAGACAGCTTCCTCGGGACGGCATTTGACGAAAATGAGCGGGCGGCCCTCGTGAAGGGGCGGGTGGAAAACCCGAAGAATTATTATTTTGGAACCTACTCGGGCGAGGCGACCTGGGACTATGTCTACCTTCCCGACGAGCAGGAGATTTTCCTGACCGAGCTGGCTCTTCGCCAGGGCTTTGCAAAGAGCGACGGCATCGCGGACTGCGCCCGCCGGTTCCGCCCGACCCTGTACGCAATGGCCCGGGGCGCCTGGTACAGCCCGGTGGAGACAAATCTCGGAAACGGCTTCTGGCTCCTTCGGACCACCGGCTATACGCCCTCCAACGTAAATTACGTCTGCGATTTCGGCTGCGTCTATAACCGCGGCACCTATGTCAATGTCAGCGATGCCGGAATCCTCCCGCTCATCCGCGTCAATCTGGGGAAGGCCGAATTCGTGGATGCCGGCACCGTCTCCTCGTCGGAAATCCTCCGGGAAAATGCGGAGGATGATACGGCGGAGGCTGCGGCAAATGCACGGCAGCCGGCGGTTTCGCACGGCTATTCGGAACCTGTCGTCGTGGCGGACAAAACAAGCTCCAGCGGGTTCCGTACCACGTGGGACTGCCTGTATTTCGGGCAGTATCCGAAGACGGAAATCGTCGCCGGAAAATTTAAGGCCGTAAGCGACTATGCCGTGGACGGCGAGGTACTGGAGGACGCGGAGCTTTTCCGGAGGCTTTCCGAGGCCAAATGGACGGACGACGAGACAGTGCTGGAAGGTGTAAAATACCGCCGCATGAAGGCCCCTGCCGGAGGCAATATCGACGGGAGCAAGGTCCGGCAAGGCCGCCTGAAGGATGCGGGGACGGAGACGGCTACAGAGGAGAGCAGTGACGGGAGCGGAGCCCGACAAGGCCGCCAGGAGGTTGCGGGGACGGATACAACCACTGTAAGCAGCCTTAACACGACCGACTCCCAGCACTATCGCTGGAGTGATATGGAAAGCTACCATTATTTCCAGTACGCCCCGCTAAAATGGCGGGTCCTCGAACTATCGGGGGATACGGCGCTGCTCCTTGCCGACCGGGAACCGGACTGCGCTCCCTACCACCTCGCTTCCGCAGATGTCTCGTGGGCGGATTCGACGCTTCGAAGCTTCCTCAACGGGTATTCCGGGGAAGAAAACCTTCTGGGCGTGGACTATTCCGGGAAGCCTTCGGACAGCTTCTTTGGGACAGCCTTCTCAAAGGAGGAGGCGGCGGCCATCCTGGACTTTGCCGTACCCGGCACAGACAACCGCGCTTACGGAACAACAGGCGGGCGGGATACCGTGGACAAGGTATTTCTCCTGAGCGTGGACGACGTATTTGCCGACAAGGAGGCAGCAGCCCGCCATGGCTTCTATCCGGGCGACGGTGTGGATGATCCCGCCCGCCGCTTCCGGCCAACCATGTACGCGAAGGCCCGAGGCGCCTGGTACAGCCCCGTCAAGGCTTACCAGGGGAACGGCTTCTGGTATATGCGAACCCCTGGATACAGCCCCTCTAACGTCACCTACATCTGTGACTTCGGGTATATCTACAACCGTGGCACCGATGTCAGCTGCAGCGACTCCGGGCTCCTCCCCGCCATCCGCGTCGATCTTTCGAGGCTTCCTAAGGGGGAGTAATGGCCTGACTATTTTCCACCTGCATGGATGAACTCATAAAAAAAGGGTTATGCTTCGTATAGAAATGCCTGCGCTTAATCACCCTTTGGGCGATGGGAATCATAAGAGGAACGAGATGTTATGAAAGAATTTATACGGAATCTTGAAAACAAATATCTTGCTGCCGCGATCTTAATCATCGGAATTCTGATGGTGGTTTTTCCCATCCGGCTCGCGGCGGCCTTTCCATGGGCGCTTGGGAGCGCACTCATCGTGCGGGCGGTTGTCGTTATCATCCTCTTTATGAAATACAGGGAGGAGAAAAAGGGTCCCGGCCGGGTGCTCTTGTATCTTATCCTGGGTTTTACCTTCCTTCTGAACAGCACGGAGGCGACGGGAATCATCGGTACCATCTGGGCCGCGTTCTCGCTGGTGGAGGTAGCAAACGAGATTGATGAAATGTGGCATGAAAAACGGTTTTCCTTTCTGTTTCTGCTCACGGCCGCCGCGTCCATCGTGCTCTCCATCCTTCTGCTTCTGAACCCCTTCGAGCACTTTGCCGTCCACATCCGCGTGTTCGGACTGGAGATCATCTTTTACTCGCTGGCGAGGATTGCGGCGATTGTAAAAGCGAGAAGAACGTAAAAAACGGGGACAGGTTAACCGTGCCACTTTCGGAATTGTCGGAAAGTGGAGCGGCTAACTTGTCCCTAAATTAAATTTCGTCATTTTTCGTCTGCAAGGTGGAATTCCGCGTGAGACTGCGTTATAATGATAGAATAATAGGGGTACGTGTTGCTGGTACACCGTTTCATAAGTCTTGATGCTTTTTGACACTCATCTTTTCCGCCTTTGCTGCGTTGTCGTCAATCGGCGATGCCCGCATCACCTCATTCCTCCGCCTTCCACTGACGAAAAATCTGAGCATCAAAATGCAACAGAACTTATGAAACACTGTACGAGTTGAAAATGTTTGGAGGAGGGGCATGATGCGGACGAACAGGGTTCTGAGACGGGTTTTTGTAATATCATTGCTTCTAATATTTGCTGTCTGCCTGCTCCTTAAAAGCACGGCAAATGCAAATGCAGACAAAACGGAACAGCAGTCCAAGACAAACCCGACACTGCCAAGTACATCAAATGCAGACGAGGCGGAGCAGGAGTCCA
>CADCQU010000134.1 GCA_902803635.1 uncultured Lachnospiraceae bacterium
AGCGGGCTACGCCGACTGACGACAACGCAGTTAGAAACGGATTTAGACAAGCCAAATGTACAAGCTATTTCTTAACGGTTCCTTAGTGGGGGCTGTTATGCCTGAACCGAGCTGACAATGGCCATCACTTCCGCCATGGTGAGACCTTCGCCCTGCGCGATGGTATCGAGCGGGAGTCCCATCGCATGCCAGCGACGGACGCTTGCTGCCTTCGTCTCCCAACTCACTTTCCTCGTGGTCTCTGCTTCGACCCTCTTCGTGGTCTCCGCTTCGACCCTCTTCGTGGTCTCCGCTTCGACCCTCTTCGTGGTCTCCGCTTCAACCCTCTTCGTGGTCTCCGCTTCGACCCTCTTCGTGGTTTCCGCCTCGACCTTCTTCGTAATGTACTGCGTAAGTTCTTCCCGCATGTCCTCCATCACTTTACACATTTTCTTCACGCCCCTTTCGTCCTCTTTAAAATATCGAACCTTGTCGGCCAACACTTTGAAATACATCTTGTCCGGATCTGAGCAGGAAAAATCGTGCATCAGCTTTCCAAGCTCCGTGGAGACATCCGTGTTCGCCCCGTTTACATATATAATATGCGAACCATCGTCAAATGGCAAGTCAACATTTGTAATCCGCCGTTCTACGGGGTAAAGCGACTCGCCACGACCAATCACGTCATTTTCCGTAATCATAATGACGAACGCTTCCGGAAGCTCGGAGAAATCATCCCCGTGCCTCAAAGAATGTGCATCCATGATGCTTGCATGGTACCGGGCCCTGCGGAAACTTGCTCCCTCGTTGGAACGCTGTACCTCTACATCGAATTCCTTTCCTTCCTCATCCGTGGCAACAATATCTAGCCAGACATCCCGTCCCAGGAGGTTCTTCATGGCTTTCTGAATTGATACCTTCACCACTTGGATGTCCGGCCTTCCAAGAATAATCTGCAGAACAAGCTGTGTCCCCTCAACGTTCTCTTCAAAACAGACGTTCATGAATGTGTCGTCCATCAGCCGAAATCCACGAATCCGCTCTAAATCCGCCAAATGCTGCCGTTCACGTTCCGCCTCGTCAAGCAGGGAGACTGCATTTGCCTGATCCTTCTGCATCTCTTCCAGGACGGCCTGCCACTGCTTAATAATTTCCTGAACCTCTTCCGGACTCTTCTGTAGATAAGACTCTGATTTCTTTTGCTTTGCAACTGCTTTTGTCGCTCTTTTCCGTCTCGCCATAGCTTTACTCCTCGCGTCCTTTTGCTTGCACGTAGGTGTCTGCAAATGACCGCTCTGTGTTACGGTCGGTCGATGTTGTCTGTGAACAGTCAAATGAAAAACTTCCATGTGTTCCATCCAAAAGCATAGCAAAGAACCAGAAGGAGACGCAAGATGGAATAGTGAACAAATATTCAGTGGATTTTTTGTGCAAATGGTGCATCCACGGAAAAGAATTTCGTGAAAATGCACAAAAAATCCAACCCGGTTTTTGTGCAGAACATCAATCCATGCCGTTATAATTTTTAATATTGATGAAATGAAAATATAAAAGAAACGCGGGCGGGCATTTGCCAAACTGCATGGCAAATGTCCGCCCGCCGCGTACGGTTCTTGTTTTAAGCCTATTCCGGCCTGCGAGGCATACCTCCTCGGAGGCATTTTTTTACCAGGCGAAGCCTTCTACGGCATGTCATCCGAAAGGTCTGCGATATTTTCTGCCTTGGACGCGTCTTCTTTACCGGGCCGAAGCTTTTTACGGCATGTTATCCGAAAGGTTTGTAATGTTTTCCGCCTCGGGCGCATTTTCCTTCTCCGGGGCAAAGGCTTCTGTCAAAGCATCCAGAACCTTGTCGGCCGCACGCCGCTGCATGGGGGAAAAACGCCGGATCCTGCGCGTAATCATAAGGACGTCCTCGTCATCATCACCCTTGTCGTTGAACAAAATGAAATCGGAGGAGGCATTGAGTGCGCGGCACAGGTTCATGAGGGTTGGCACGGATACCCCGACCACGCCCCGCTCCAAATCGGATATATACTGTACGGAAACATCGACAAGCTCGGCAAGTTTTTCCTGTGTATAACCGGCAAAATCCCTTGCCTGACGAAGCCTCATGCCAATTGCAACATTTAATTCCTTTTTTTGCTTCATAAATGAATCACCTGTTTTAACCTTAAATGGAAAATGAGAAAATAAAATGAGCTTCTTCTTATCAATAATGTAGCCTATTGGAAGGAAGAGATTAAGCAAGTGTCAACATTTTTGATAATAAAAGTACTACATTTTGAGCGAAAAGGCAAGAAATAGTTATATGTAGATATATATTCTTAAGGGATAACAGGGTTTTGGCATTGCCAAAAATTGAAAGAGAACTTGTTTTGCAAATGAAAACGGGATATTATATACTTGATAAAATTTTAGTGGCGGAACTGTTTGAACTTTTGCTACAAATGTTGCAACGAAGGTGAGGAGAGTGACAAACAGTTCCAGGACTTCCAACAACGAAGGAGGCAGACATGAAGAAATGGAGGAGAGCAAGGCGGGCTTTGTCGCTTCTGCTTGTTGTGGCGTTAATGCTGGGCTGCGTGCAGGTGCCGGCATTTGCCTCGACGGCGGAAGGGGCGAAGAACGTCCAGGCCGTGTCCGCGGATGCGGCCGAGGAGGAATTGGCAAATGCCGCTGACGCGGCGGTTGCCCCGGACGCTGCGGCGGAAGCGGCAAATGCTGACGCGGCGGCAGCGGAAACAGCCGCCCAGGATGCTGCGGCAAAGTCCGGCGGCGACGAATTGCCGGCTTCAGCAGCGGCCAGTGCGAAAGAGGAAGCTGCGGCAGCGACCGGTACGAAAGCGGCTGCTGCGGCAAAGACCGGCAGTGAGACGCCTGCAGACGTTGCATCTGCCAACGCAGCGGACAAAGCCGACGCTACGGACAAAGCCGCCGCAACGGACAAAGCCGCCGCAACGGACAAAAACGATGCGGTGGAAGCGACCGAAACACCGGCGGGCGAAGCTGAAGAGGCAGCGGCCGACGCTGAGGTGGACGCGACCGTCCCCTCCACCGAGTCCACCGCGGGCGTCATACTCCGCGAGGATGAGAAGCTCCTTACGCCGGATATGCTCGGCGCGGACCAGACGCTGGACGGCGACTACGTCCTGACCGAGGGCTACATCGACCTTGCCGGGCAGACCCTCACCATCAACGGCAACCTGCTCCAGACGGGCGGCACCCTCGACATTGACGGCGGCCAGCTCGTCGTGACGGGCGACTACCGCCTCCAGAACCGCAAGGACGACGGGACCTACGAGGCCTGCGGCGGCGTGCTGGTCATGCGAAACAAGGCCGACCGCGTGATGGTCGGCGGGTCTTTCTATGCCAGCGGCGACACGGGCTATTATGACAAGACAAGCCAGTGGCACTATGATATGCTGACCGCTGGAACCCTGGTCGTCGGCACGGGCTTCTACCAGTGCTACCGGGGCAACAGCTTCCGTGCGGAGGGAAGCCACAAGGTGGTCCTTGGCGGCGGAAACGTCACGGTCTCCATCGAGAGCGGCGAATCGTACTTCGGCACCCTGGAGATGGCCGAGGGCGCGAACGTGAACTGGACGGGCTTCTTCAATGTCCAGACGCTCGCAGGTGATATCGCAATCTCGACTCCCACCGGGGAGGGCGAGGGTATCATCCTTGCATGCCCCGATGCGCGCCTCAATTTCAACGGCCACACCCTCACCGTCAACGGCAACGTGAAGAACCTCAAGGGCAAGCTCTATGTCGGCGGGTCCCACCTTATCGAAGAGGGCTTTGATCCGGCAAATGCCGGCAGCCTTGTCGTGAATGGCGACTTCCTGCAGCAGGAGGGCGTCCTTGCCGCAGACGGCGGCAGGGTCTGCATTTCGGGCGACTATCGCCTCCAGCACCGCACCGACAACGGGCTCTACGAATCCTGCGGGGGAGTCCTCGTCATGCAGTGTGCGGAGGACGATGTCGAGGTCGGCGGAGAGTTCTATGCGAGCGGCGATTACGGCTTCTACGACATAGGAAACCAGTGGACCACGCAAATGCTGACGGCGGGCACGCTCACCATCGGCAAGGGCCTCCACCAGCTCTACTGCGCCAACAGCTTCTGTGCGCGGGACGGTCACAAGACCGTATTTGCCGGTGCCGGAACGAACAAGGCCTGCAGCGTCTCCTTCGCGGATGACGCCTCCTGCCTCGGCATCGTGGAGATGGCCGAGGGCGCG
>CADCQU010000135.1 GCA_902803635.1 uncultured Lachnospiraceae bacterium
GAACTGTTACGGATATTTTTATAATTTACCTAATGTGTCGTGTGGCTTGGCAACAATTCAAATGAATAAGCTAACCTGTCCCCTATCGGGCATCGCCGACTGACGACAACGCAGTCAGGGCGGAATTTAGACAAGCAGATTTCCTGAGTTATTGATGAACAGTTCCTTAGCTCCTTACCCTGACGGCCTCGTCGTAGTAGACGTAGAGCGCGGCCATGGAGTCCTTGGTGGCCTGCGTGAGGGTGTCGCTGAGCGGTGCGCGGAGCACGGACCGCACGTAGGAGAGCACGGAAGCTATCAGCTGCGCGGTGCCGCCATTTGACGTGGCCAGATGGATGGTGTAGGTGTCGCCGATCTCCGTCGCGGAAATGCCCTTGATCTGGACGAACCAACGGCCGTCTTGAAGCTTCGTCGGCGCGGAAATCTCCACCGTGTCCTTGTCAACCGTCGCGCTTGTGACATCGGAATTCGTGGTCACATAGAGATTCAGTACGGTTTCCGACTCCAGATTGAGGGAGTAGTTCATCTCCAGCACATCCCCGCTCTTCGTAAGAGAGGCTTTCTCTGTCTCCAGAATGGTGATCAGGTTGGCCGGATCCGGAAGCTCGGGCTCGCTGTACAGCTGTGCGATGGCCTTATGGCCGGCCTCGGCACGGAGCGCCGGCAGCGAGTAGAACCCGTAATTATTGAGGGCCTTGGCGAGCGTCACGTACTTCGAATAGGCGGGGTTCGAGGCATTTGTAATGATGTAGTTGAGGTACCACTCCGCCGAGCGCGAAAGCGTGACCGACTGGTTATTTCCGTAGTGCAGGGTCGCGTAGACCTCGTCCGCCATCTGCGGGACGTTCACCTTGCAGGCGAAAATGTACCTTCCGGCCGAATCCTTCGTGGCCCTGGAGGTTTCGACGATCTGGTTGGGCGTGCCGGCGACGGCAAATTCCATATAACTACCATTGACAAATGCATCGGGGATCGTCGTGTAGAAGTTCATGAGGAGCTGGCCGTCGAGAACGAGGGTCGTTCCGAGGATGGACGGGGCCTCGGCCCAGAGGTGCCAGAGGAAACCGCCCTTCCCGTCCGGCTCGCAGAGCCATTTGCCGGGGGTCGAGATGGAAAGGCCGGCAGCCCCTTCCGCCGGGTAGCGGTTCGCGGCGGTATCTGTCGAGAAGATGACCTTCGGATCCGTGTAGGAATCCGGAATGTCGCAGCCGTAGATGTTCGACGTGGAGGCCGTGGTCAGCGCGACGCCGGGCCAGGTTCCGTTGCTCTCGCCCGTCGCATCGTCATACACGTAGGCGTAGATTGGTGTGCTCCAGCCGTCCGGAAGCTTGATGTTCACCGAGGTCGGAGCGACCCTTGTGTAGACAAATTTCTGCACGGAGCCACCGTCTGCGGTAAGCTTCAGGATCGTGCTCTCACCGACAGCGAGGTTCGAGCCGAGGTTGACGGTCTGTCCGTTCTCGAAGGAGGTCTTCGCGCCGCCGTCGATCGTATAGGTACCGCTCTTGGCGTTGAGAAGGCCAAGGGTCACGTTCACGGATCTCTCGCTGAAAGCCCCGCTCGGCCTGGAAACCGTCGCCTTCGCCTTGCCCGTCGCCGCCTCGTTGTAGAACACCGCGATGCCGGTCTCGCCGATCGTGCCGGACATCGAGGTCTCCGTGACGGTCCAGGTGTTGCCGGTGATGGCATCCACATAGGTGCCCGGCTTGGTAAGGCCGCCGCCGTTCGGGACCGTCGTCGCAAAGTTCGAGCCATAGCCCGCCACGACGACCGCGCCGTTCGTGCGGTTCACGACCGCGCAGTTGTTATCCGAGGCCGTATAGTAGTCCGGCTCGCCGAGAAGCGCCCGGTGGAAGTTGTTCACAGCAGTGATTTCCTTGCTTGCAAAATGCAGGCTGCCCATCTCTCCGGCGATAATGGAGGATTTCGCGTATTTATTCGGGCGGGAGAAGTAGAGGGTCGCCGCATTTGCCCTTGCCGTCACGACGGCGTAGGCGCGGTCGACGGTGTTCTGGCTGCAGGGAGGAGCCGTCGCGCCTTCCGTGTTCGAGAAGGTGTCATGGCTCTCCGGCCAGTAGACGAGACGGCTCGAAGATACGCCGCGGTCTGCCCAGTTTCCGGAAAATGCGGGAGCCTTGCCCTCGACAAAGGCCTCCAGCACGTTGTCGCCGTATTTGCTGTCCGTGACGGAAATGTACTGGGTGTATTCGGCCATCTCCTTCTCATGTCCGGAATCGGCCGGGCCGACCAGGATTTCGCCGTAATGGTAGAGGTCGGGGTCGCAGACGGCCGGCCAGAAGCCGCAGCCCTCGGACGGAAGGCCGATGTGCTTGGCCGCGTCCCAACGGATGCCGTCGACACCGATGCTCTTCAGCTCCTCCACGTAGGAGCGGATCTTGCCCTGCACCCACGGATGCTCGGAATTGAGATCCGGCATACCGATTCTCCCGTAGGTGACGTGGTAGCGGTCGTTCCAGTCCGAGGCATCCCCGAACTGGTGCCAGTAGTCAGTGTTAAAATACTCTGCCGGCACCTCGTCGTTAAGGCCGATGTGCAGGTCCTCACGCCAGCTTCCGCCCGCCAGATGGTTGGCCACGACGTCCACGATCACGTCGATGCCGTATTTGTCCGCCGCGGCGCAGAGAGAGGCGAGCTCATCCTTCGTGCCGAGGGAGTTGGTCCCGATATAGAAGGCCGTGGGCTGGTACAGCCAGTACCAGATGTTGCTGTCGCCGCCCTTGGCCGGCTGTGCCGGGGACGTCTGGATTGCGTCAAATCCCGCCGCCTGGATGGCGGCAAGCTTGGCCTCGATGTCCGTATACTTCCAGTCGAAGCAGTGCAGGATCGTGCCGTTGAAGAATTTCCGCTCGGAAGTCGGCTGCTGGGTCGGGTCGTAGGCGGAGACATTTCCCGAGGCGTCCGCGGAATTCTGCGACGCGGAGATGGCAAGGTCCCCGGTCTTCTGCTCCGAAGCTCCCGAAAGGCCGTTGTTGAAGACCGCACTGTTGACGGCGGCCGGCACATTTGCCATGTAATACCCGGCGCTGTTCCGGGCGAGTTTGATGCCCGGCCAGGCCGTGTAGGCAGCATTGCTTCCCTCGTTCCAGACATGGGCGAACACCTGCTCCCAGCCCGCCGTGTTATTGAAGTAAATCGTGTAGGTCGGCTGGCTCAGGCTGCTGATATTTGCACCGCTCACGTAGTTGGCGCTTGCCGAGACCGTAAGGTCGGCTGTCTGGTTTTCGCCGAGATCGCTGAAGATGACGTGGTCCACCCACGACGGCACCGAGTACCAGTATTTGCCAAGCGTGCTGTCAAATTGCATCAGGACGCCCGGCCAGGCCTCCAGGTTCCCGTTGGCATCACTCCAGACGTAGGCGCTCGCCGCGGACCACGCCGCCGGTTTGTCGAAATAGATGACGTAGCACTCCGAATCGCCGGCCAGCGTCTCTGCCGCGGACACGGCCTCCGAAGACGAGGCCTGCGCGGTCGCCAGCAAAAAGCCCGGCGAAGCCAGAAGAAGGGCGAAGGCGAGCAAAAGCCCAAGCAATCGCCGTACAAACAACTTGTTCCGTTTCATTTCCATACCTCCATTTTTTGCATTTGCAAAATCCCCCGGACGCGCCGGGGGACTTTCTGAGCCGTCTTCCAAAATCTAAGATAGATCAGAACGGAACAAACGGCATTTCGATGGGTTCGTCGTCGCTTGCGCCTCCGGTCACAATGTCCACGTCAAGATCCGAAATCGGCTGCTTTGCAGGCTCCTTCACATCTTCCTTGACATCCTTCTTGGGCTCGTCGGCCTTCTTGAACAATTTCATTTTCATCCTCCTCCTTTGCAGTAAAATGCCGCCCCTCCCCTCCCGCTGCGGGCGAAAGATATAGGGCATTTTTTATAAAAATCACCTTTATCATACCACAAATTTCGGGAAAAATGAAATAAACTTATGCGTTTTTTAGAAAATCTTTATCGGATTAGGTCGCCCCGGACGAATCCAGCTGCTGCCGTTCGACGAGCTTCGCGAAGACACCGCCCTTCTCGATGAGGGTCTTGTATTTTCCATCCTCCACGATTTTTCCGCCGTCAAGGACGAGGATGCGGTCGCAGTGGCGGATGGTGGAGAGCCGGTGCGCGATGACGACGCGCGTGCAGCGCATCTTGTCCAGGGCCTCGGAGATATGCTTCTGCGTAAGGTTGTCGAGGGCCGAGGTCGCCTCGTCGAAAAGCAGGATCGTCGGCTTGGGGGCGATGGCGCGCGCGATTATGAGCCGCTGCCGCTGCCCGCCGGAAATTCCGCCGCCACCTTCCTGGATGACGGTGGCCATCCCCATCGGCATGGCACGGATGTCGTCCGCGATGCCCGCGATTTCGGCCGCCTCCCAGGCCTCCTGCAGGGTAAGCCAGGGCGCCGAGACCGTGATGTTCTCA
>CADCQU010000136.1 GCA_902803635.1 uncultured Lachnospiraceae bacterium
GCCAGGGAAATGTCTCGGATATTGCTCATCTTCTCTTCCTCTCCAAACTCAATCCCATTATTTCTTCAAATATTCGGCGGCCAGCTGCTCTACCTCGTACCGGACCCGCTCCTCATCAATTCCCGGGAAGCGGCGATCCTGCATCACCCATTTGCCCCCAATCATCACCGACTCCACCTCGCTGCCATTTGCCGAGTAGCAGAGGGAGGCGATGAGGTTGTTCTGGGGAATCATGCTCGGACTCTTCAAATCGAGGAACGCAAGGTCAGCCTCTGCACCATTTGCAATCGTCCCCAAGAGCCCCGCCCTACAAAGAGGCTTCGCCGCATTTGCCGTGGCCATGCGAACCACCGACTTCGCGGGGGCCTTCGTGGAATCCCGGCGAACGCCCTTGTGAATCGTCGAGAGAAGTCCCATCTCCCGGAACATGTTGAGCGAGTTGTTCGAGCAGACGCCGTCCGTCCCAATCGCGACATTCACGCCCGCCTCCTCGAACTCCGTCACCGGCGCAAAGCCGTTGCCAAGCTTCGCGTTCGAGGCGGGATTTGTGACAACCGTCGATCCGAAATTTTTAATAATGGAAATGTCGTCGCCGCGCATTTTGACGCAGTGCGCGAGCAGCGTCCGCTCCGTCAGGAAGCCCGTATCTGCGAGCACCGCGACTGGCGTCTTCCCGTACTTTTCAATCGTGCTGTCCACCTCGAAATCGCTCTCCGAAACGTGCGTTTCGAGGAGCAGCCCGCGCTTTTCGCCCTCCTTCGCTGCCTGCTCATAAAGCTTCGGTGAGCAGCTGTAAATCGCGTGCGGCGCGATGGCAAATTTCACCAGATCGCTCTCATACTTCTCCTGCTCGCGGAGCATTTGCTCGAAACGGGAGAGGCCGTCCACATAAAGGTCCTCGCCGACAAGCCCTCGGCCGATGTACGCCCGCATCCCCAGGTCGCGGGCCGCCTTCGCCGACATCCCCTCGAACATATGCATATCGACAAATGTCGTCGTCCCAGTGCGGACCATTTCCATGAGGCCGAGGAGCGAGCTCCAATAAGCGCTCTCCACCGGAAGCGTATCCTCCACCGGCATCACCCGTTTGAAGAGCCACTCGTTAAAATCCACATCATCCGCGTAATTGCGCATCAACGTCATATAGGCGTGCGTGTGCATGTTCAAAAGTCCCGGCAGAATCAGCTTATCGGAAGCGTCCACCAGCTCGAAATCCGCAACCTTGAGGTTCTGCCGTCCCTCCTGCTTCTCCATCCCGAGGTCGTCTGCACATACGTCTTTCTGTGTATCCGTGCGGCCGTGGTTTACGTTCGCATCCATGCCTCCGTTCTTTGTGTTCGCATCCGTGCTTTCGCAGGCTTCCTTGGACGGCTCCTCCACCGCGCAAATCTTCCCATCCTTCACGAAAATGTTCTTCTCGCGAACCACCAAATCACCGGCTTCCTCCACCAGCACCTTTCCGCCAACAATTATATAATTCATGGAAACATCCTTCCTCAACTCCGAAGTTTTCGTCCAACCCCTGCCTTGTGCTACTATTCAGCTTCCCCCCGACTTTCTGTCATTCTGAGGAGCGAAGCGACGAAGAATCCCGTCAGCTTTGTGAGAAACCTTACGGGATTCTTCGCTTCGCTCAGAATGACAAGCCTTTCACGATGCGTACAGACCTTTATCAGCAGGGTCACCTGAACTGTAACTGCCTTGTCACTCTTCCTCCCAAAAATACATCCGCTCCCCTTGCCTCCCCCTCCAGGGGGAGGTGGCACGGCGTAGCCGTGACGGAGAGGGGCCACCTTGGCCGCGCCTTTTTGAGATTTCTCACCCCAAAACTCACTCCGCTCCCCTTGCCTCCCCCTCCAGGGGAAGGTGGCACGGCGACCCCCTCTCAGTCAGTGCCTTCGGCACTGACAGCTCCCCCTCAGGGGGAGCCAAGTGTGACGGAGAGGGGCTCTTCATTCGCACATAGAGATGATTTCCTTGTAGGAAAGCTTCCCCCCATAGATATCCAGCGCGGAGCCAACCGTAAAGTCCACGTGCCCCGCCCCAAAAACTCGAATCTTCTCAACATCCTCATAGGAAGAAACCCCTCCGGCATAGGTAACCGGAATCCGCGACCCTTCCGCGAGGAGCCGCACCAGAGCCTCGTCAATCCCGGCGCGTTTCCCCTCTACGTCCACCGCGTGCACCAGAAATTCCGCGCACTCGTCCGAAAGGGCCCGTAGCAAATCCGCCGTCAGCGGCTCCTCCGTGCATTTCTGCCAGCGGTCGGTCGCAATGCGGTATTGGAATCCGTCCCCTCCCGCACATTCTCCAACGCCCACCCGCTTCGCGTCTTTGTCCTCCGTGGGTTTGGCTTCCTGCCCGATTTTCGGGGGATTCCCACTTTTTTCTCCCACCTTCTTGCAGGAAAGGTCTAAAACAAGGTGTTCCTTACCCACTTCCGCCTGTAGCTTCCGCAGATTCCCAAAACTGATCCTTCCGTCAAAGAAAACATAGGAGGTCACGATCACGTGGCTTGCGCCGGCCGAAAGGAAAGAAGCTGCATTTTCCGGACGGATTCCCCCGCCCACCTGCAGCCCCTTCGGATAGGCGGCCAGTGCCGACAACGCCGCTTCCTTTGTCGCCGCGTACATAGGCGAGCTCGCCGGGTTCAGCAAAATCACATGCCCTCCGGCCAGCCCGTCCGCCTTAAATTTCTCGGCAAATGAAGCCGCCGTGGAGTCACTCACGAAATTTTCTGCCGCCCGGTCGCCCTTGTCCGAGAGCGTCCCGCCGACAATCTGCTTCACCCTGCCATTATGAATATCAATACACGGTCGAAAACGCATTTTTCTCTCACCCAATCACATCCGCCATGCTGTACATACCCGCACCCTTCCCGGCGAGGTACTTCGCGGCCTGGATTGCTCCCTTCGCGAAAATGCTCCGCGAATACGCGGTATGCTTGAACTCAATCAGCTCATCCTCCCCGGCAAAGACGACATCGTGCGTCCCCGGCACCGTCCCGCCGCGAAGCGCCACGATGCCCATTTCCTTCGGATCGCGGGCCGCCCGCCGCTCGCTGCGGTCATACACATACTTCAAATCCCCGCCCGCGCCCTCATTCACACTGTCCGCAAGCGCGATGGCCGTCCCCGAAGGAGCGTCCAGCTTCCTCCGATGGTGCATTTCCATGATTTCCGCATCAAAGCCCGCCGGCACAAGCACCGAAGCCGCCTCCTTCAAAAGCTTCAGAAGCAAATTCACGCCGAGCGACATATTTGCCGAACGCAGAACGGCCACCTTCTTCGCGGCCTCCTCCACCTTCGCAAGCTGCTCCTCGGAAAGCCCCGTAGTGCACAAAACAAGCGGAACCTGCTTCTCCACGGCATACGCAAGCAGCCCGTCCACGGCCTTCGCCGTCGAAAAATCAATAATCGCGTCCGCCTCCGGGCACTCTGCAAGCGTCGCGAACACCGGGTACGGCCTTGCAACCTCCGTCCGCACGTCCACGCCAGCGACAATCTCCACCTCCGCATCCTTCGCGGCAAATTCCGTCACCACGGCACCCATATAACCGCCCGCACCATGCATAATCACCCGCACCATACTTCTATCCTCCTACTTCTTTCTCTGATTATGCCAAAACCACGCTTTTTCTGTTACTCTTCAGCTTCCTCTATTGAAATAGACTGTTATGCTTCGTTAAATGTCTGTCATCCTGAGCGAAGCGACGCCTCAGTGTGCAGAAAACAGTCCAGTGGACTGTTTTCTGTAAGGATCCCGTTAGGCGTCTTGTATAGTTGACGGGATTCTTCGTCGCTTTTCCTCATCGCCGAAAGCAATCCGATTCATAGATGTCCGAAAGACTCGCTCCTCAGAATGACAAAAAATGCGAAACAGCTGAATAGAGTGACTCCATTCTTATGCTACACCCCCATTTTTCGTGGCCTTGCAGCTTATTTCCTCTTATTTCTTATTTATTACTAAAGTTCGCCCGCTTCCTGAGCCGCGAATCCAAAATCCTCTTCCGGATCCGCAGCGACTTGGGCGTGACCTCCAGAAGCTCGTCCGCGTCGATATAGTCGAGCGCCTGCTCCAGCGACAAAATCCGCGGCGGAGTCAGCGTCAGCGCCTCGTCCGCGCTCGAAGAGCGCGTATTTGTCAAATGCTTGGTCTTGCAAACGTTGATCTCAATTTCTTCCGGCCGCGAGCTCTCGCCGACCACCATGCCCGCATACACCTTCGTGCCGGGGCTGATGAAAAGCGCCCCGCGTTCCTGCGCGGCAAATAGCCCGTAGGTCACCGCCTCGCCGTCCTCAAATGCGACGAGCGAGCCATTTTTCCGGTAGCTCAGATCGCCCTTGTAAGGCGCATATTCCTCAAAAACGGAATTCATAATTCCCGTCCCCTTCGTGGCGGTCAGGAAGTTCCCGTGAATCCCGATGAGGCCCCGCGCCGGAATCTCAAATTCGAGACGCACCGTCCCATCCGCGAGCGTGCTCATGCCCTGCAGCTCGCCCTTCCGCTCGGAGAGCATGCTGATAATCGTCCCCGAATAATCCTGCGGCACGTCCACGTAGGCAATCTCCATCGGCTCCAGCTTCCGCCCCTTCTCGTCCGTCTTGAAAATGACCTCCGCCTTCGATACGGCAAATTCATACCCCTCGCGGCGCATGGTCTCAATCAGCACTGACAAATGCAGCTCCCCACGGCCGCTGACGCGGAAGGTGTCGGTATTGTCCGTATCCTCCACGCGGAGCGAGACGTCCGTATTCAGCTCCCGGAACAGCCGCTCGCGAATTTGCCGTGAGGTGCAGTAGGTCCCTTCGAGGCCCGCCAGCGGCGAGTCGTTCACGATAAAGTTCATCGCAATCGTCGGCTCGGAAATTTTCTGGAACGGGATCGCGTCAATCTCGTCCGGTGCGCACAGGGTATCCCCAATCTGCAAATCCCCGATACCGGAAATCGCGACAATCGAGCCCACACCCGCCTCCGCAACGTCCACCTTCTTGAGCCCGTCAAATTCATAGAGCTTGGTGATGCGGGTCTTCTCCCGCACCTCCGGGTTGTGGAAGTTCACGCGCACAATTTCCTGCCCGACGCGGATCGAGCCGTTGTCCACCTTGCCGATGCCGATACGGCCCACGTACTCGTTGTAGTCGATCGTGGAAATGAGAACCTGCGTCCCTTTTTCCGGGTCGCCCGTCGGCGCGGGAATCGCCTCCAAAATCGTTTCAAACAAAGGCTTCAAATCCTTCGCCTCGTCCCCGAGGTTCCGAACGCACGTCCCCTCCCTCGCCGATGCGAAGACAAAGGGGCATTCGAGCTGTGCATCGGAGGCGTCGAGGTCCATCAGAAGCTCCAGCACCTCGTCCACGACCTCCTCGGGCCGCGCCTCCGGGCGGTCAATCTTGTTGATGCACACGATAACCGCAAGGTCGAGGTCCAGGGCCTTCTTCAGCACAAACTTCGTCTGCGGCATCGTTCCCTCAAAGGCATCCACCAGCAAAATAACACCGTTCACCATCTTGAGGACGCGCTCGACCTCCCCGCCGAAATCCGCGTGTCCCGGCGTGTCGATAATGTTGATCTTCACGCCCTCGTACTCGATGGCGGTATTTTTCGAGAGAATCGTGATGCCCCGCTCCCGCTCAATCGCGCCGGAATCCATCACGCGCTCCCGCACCTCCTGGTTCTCCCGGAACACGCCGCTCTGGCGCAGCATCCCGTCCACAAGCGTCGTCTTCCCATGGTCAACATGCGCAATAATCGCAACGTTGCGGATATCCTCTCTCGTAATCACACTCATAAACTGCCTCCGTACTTCCTATATTTGTCAAATGTATCGTGTAATGCGCCACTTCCCTTGCCTCCCCCTCCAGGGGGAGGTGGCACGGCGAAGCCGTGACGGAGAGGGGCGTACTGACGCCGCTCCTTTTGAAATCTTCACTCCCCAAACGCCTTCGCATACTTCTCCGCAATCTCAGGATTCGGCGACCAGAGGGGGTTGAAGCTGTAGTATATCTGTCCGGGGTTAAGCGTGTAGCCGTAGGCATTTGCCATCTCCGAAATGGTCACGATCTCGTAGCCCTCGTTTAAAAGCCAGGGCACGATCTCCTCCGTGGCCTGCCACGTCGCATCCCCGGTCGTCTCAATGAGATCATGCATGAGCACGATTGCCCCCGGATGCACGTTCTCCTTAATGTTGGCGACCACCGCATCCTTGTTCTCCGTGTCCCAGTCCAGGGTGTCGATATTCCAAAGGATCATCGGCCGGTCAATGGTCGCGCGCACCGTGTCGTTGATGCCGCCGCCCGTCGGGCGCATGATTTTCGGCTGAAAACCGATGACCTCCTGCAAAAGCTCGTCATTTTTCCGCATCGTCTCCCGGATTTCATCCTCAGTCGACTTCGAGAGAATACGATGGTCGTAGGTATGGCTGCCAATCTCCATGCCAGCCTGATACGCCCGCTGAAGGATCTCCCTATGGTACTCCACCTGGTCCTTCCCGACCACGAAAAACGTCGCCTTCACGCCGTATTTTTCAAGTGCGTCCAAAATCAGCGGCGTCGAATTCGACGGTCCGTCATCGTAGGTGAGGGCCACCAGCTTTCGGATATCCGGTACCGGCGTCGGCGTGGGTGCAACCACCTCGGCTGCAGAAGCCACCGACTCAGGGGGATTCTCTCCCCCGGAAACGGTATCCCCTGTCTGTTCAGCCTCCGGCCCGCTGGAAGTGTCCTGCTTCGGTCCTTCCATGCCAGATTCCGTCTCACCGCCCTTTTTTCCCTCTGCTCCTTCAGATCCGGATACAGAGGAGTCTAAGAAAGAGCCTTCGCTCCCTCCCGCCTTCCCGCCATTTGCCGCTCCCTGCGACTTTGGCATGGCAAATAAAAGAACCACGCCCGTCACCAGGAGGGCTGTCACGACAAGTGCAAGCACCCAGCGGAGGCGTTTGTCGAGTCCCTTCCAGACCGCGACGAGCCCGTCAAGAAAGCCTTCCCTGCCTCCTGCTTGCTTAGGCTTCCTACGGGAAATATCCGAGCTCTTTCTTCCCCTGTTTTCCTTTCCGGGAACAGTTCCAACTGTACGTTTGTCAGCCGGAGAAGCATTTTTTCGTACTGTATGTGAGCTGTCATTCTGAGCGGAGCGAAGAATCCCGTTCGGCGTTGCTCCACTTTGACGGGATTCTTCGTCGCTCCGCTCCTCAGAATGACAGGAAACGCCGCTCTTTAAGCCAACCGTACCGTCAGGAACGTTTGAGCTTCCCTTCGCTCTCTTCACCGATGCGTTCGGGCTTCCCTTCACGCCATTCTCCGGTGCGTTCGAGCTTCCCTTCTCACCCTTCTCAGCTTCGTTCGGACTTCCATTCGTATCCTTCTCTGGAAACGTCCTCTCTTCTTTATTTTCCGTATTTATCTCCTTCCCCTTACTACCTGTGCGTTCATTTCTTGTTTCCCCCATGCACAAGCACCTCCCAAATCAATTATTTATAATCCATTCATATGGTCCGGGTGTCAACACACGCAACTTACGGATTGCTTCGCGCTTTCACCACTTGAATCAAATATCATGTAAATCTTCGGATTGCCACAATCGGTTTGCAGTCCGCCCTCCGGTCGTGGGTGATTCCGTAGGCACTCCCCTTGGCCTCGACAATCATCCCATTTCCATCATATATGGCAACATGCCCTGCATAACAAACGATATCCCCGGCACGGGCCTCCGCAAGGCTCGCCACCGGCCGTCCGGCCCCCGGCCAGTACCCGGAGGTCATGTAACCGCCGCTGTACACGCCGCAGTCCCGAAGCACAAGGAAGACAAAATGCGAGCAGTCGCAGCCATTTGTCAGCGAATTGCCGCCCCAGACATAAGGATGTCCCAGGAACTGGCAGGCATAATTCACGATTTCCTGCCCCTTGGCGGCGCCATTTGCCGCCCGCGCGGCTTCCTCCTCGGCGCGTACCCGCGCAAGGGCCTCCTCGGCGGCCTGCTTCTCGCTCTCACGCCTCGCGGAAAGGGCCTGCTCAGCCGCCTCCTTGGCAGCCTCCTCCATAGCCTTCTTTTCCTCGGCCACCCTGCGGGAAGCATCCGCCTCGCGTTTTGCAGCCTCCTCGGCCGCCTTCCTGGCATTTTCCTCCGCCTTCTTTGCGGCCTCAGCCTCCCGACGCGCCTTCTCCTCGGCGGCCTTCCGGGCAGCCTCCTCAGCAGCCTTTCTGGCCCTCTCCTCCGCGGCCTTTCGCTCGGCCTCCTCCGCAGCCCTCCGCGCAGCCTCCGCAGCCGCCTTCTTGGCGGCCTCCTCGGCGGCCTTCCGCGCGGCAGCCTCCGCCGCCTCAATCTCCTTAATCCGTTCGCCCTTCTTGCGCACCAGCTCGGTGATGCCTTCTGCCTGCGCACGAACCGCCGCGATCTGCTCGGCATAATTCCCGCCGCTCGCCTTGAGCGCGGCAATCTCGCCGGACAGCTCCGCCTGTTCCTCCGAAAGGGCCGATTTCCGTGCCTTCAGCTTCTTCTGCTCGGCAACGAGCACGGTCTTCTCCTCCCCAAGCTTCTCCTTGAGAAGCAGAATCTCCCGCACGCTGTTCTGGTAACTGACAAATGCCCCGCGGTCGGCTTCTTCGAGGGAGAGTAACTGGTCCATACGGTTCATCGGGGACGAGGAATTTCCATTGAGAAGACTGCCAAAGATCCCGAGCGGGTAGGCGTTCTCATAGAAATACTGAATTCGTCGCTTCATTGCCTCGTACTGGGCTTCCAGCAGCTCCTCCGCCTCCTCCAGCTTCGTCGAGGTCGCCGCGATGGTCGCCTCCTGGGCCGACACCTTGTCCGCCGCCTCCGCAACCTCGGCATTTGTCTCGTTAATGCGCACCAAAAGATCCACGAGCTCGGCATTTTTCTCGTCGATCTCGCCCGTCAGCTTCCGCTGCTCCTCCTCCAGTGCGCGCAAAGACGCCTCCGCCTCGGCAAGGCGGGCTTCCGCCGCAATTTTTGCCTCCTCCTCGGCTGACCTTTCCGCGGCAAATGCCTCCGCCGACGCCTCGGCCTCCTCTTTCTCCCTGACAAATGCCGCCTCCGCCGCATTTGTCCCGGCAGTAAGAGCCGACACATCCACTCCGCCAGCGAGTACCGTTCCATTTGTCCCGCCAGTAAGGACCGTCACATTCGACGCTCCACTGAGAAAGGCATTTGCCGAAACAGGAGTAACCAAAACCAATGCCCCGGCCATCACCGCCGCGACCAATCTCTTCCCACAATACTTCATAAAGTGATTCTCCGTTTTCAACTCCCCTTGAAAACCCCTAATCAGAGTTATATTAGCACCCTAACCGCCCTATGTAAAGAAAAAAGTATCCTATCCACCTGAGTTACCAAGCCCCACTGTTACAATTCAGATGTCCCTCGTTTCTTACCTTCTTGCCTCAAGCCCAAACACCCAAAAATCAAGCATTGTGGCTGATTTTCGCCGTGGCAAGGAAGCTTCCGGTCAGCCACAAACCCTCAAAATCAGGCATTATGGCTGATTTCCACCGAGGCAAGGAAGCTTTCGATCAGCCACAAACCCTCAGAATCAGGCATTGTGGCTGATTTCCACCGAGGCAAGGAAGCTTTCGATCAGCCACAAACCCTCAAAATCAGGCATTGTGGCTGATTTTCGCTGCGGCATGGAAGCTTTCGGTCAGCCACAAACCTTCAAAATCAGGCATTGTGGCTGATTTCCACCGAGGCAAGGAAGCTTCCGGTCAGCCACAAACCCTA
>CADCQU010000137.1 GCA_902803635.1 uncultured Lachnospiraceae bacterium
CCCTTCAGGGGGATGTGGCACGGCGCAGCCGTGACGGAGAGGGGCCGCCTCATGAAAGGAGCACAGACTAAAAAGAAGGACAGCTCGTTTGCACAAACTGTCCTTCTTCCTATTCTATATTACAATCTTGCTAACCCAGGATCAGGCCGCCCACATTTGCCACTCAGGCCTTGGACTCCGCCGATGCAACGGCAGACTCCAACTCTGCAGCAGCAGCTTCCAGCTCCGTCTTAGCCTCCGCCAGACCAGACTCGAGCGCAGCAGCAGCCTCGTTCAGACCGGCCTCAACTTCCGCAGCCGCAGCAGCAATCTGCTCGTCAATGTCAAAGCCTGAAGAGCCGCCAAACACCGTCGTGCCTTCCGGATCCACCGATGCATAGGCAATCACATACTTCGACTGCGCATCCGGAACCACGGGCGTCTCCTCGCAGAGATAGCAGTAGTTCTTCCCGGCAACCACCTGGGTGCTAAGGAGCGCCACAGCCTTGTATTCCGCCCCGGTGAGGGTTTCTGTCGCTTTTGCAAGGACCGCCTTGTCCTCGTCGCTCACTTCCGGCGTCTCCGGCTCGGTCCAGGCGCCATCCGCCTCTTCCGCCGAAATATGCGTCTCCACGTAGGACTCCTCCACGTCGCTGATCTTCACGTTGCCGTCAAGGTCCTCATAGAGGGTAACCAGAGAGTAGGTCTCCACCGCGCCCGGGTAAACCTGCGTCTCGCGGCAAAGGAGCTTGTAATTTTTGCCAGCCACAACCTGGCTCCCAAGGTAAGCCACGGGAACATAGGTCGCACCGGTCACGCCGTCTGTGGCCTTCGCCAGCTTCTCCTTAATCTCATCCGTCACCACCGGGGACTCCGAGGCCGTCCAGCCGCCAACCACCGGCGTTTCCTCCGTGCTCTCATCGGCCTCGCTCCCCTTGCTCGCGACCAGCGAGGGCTTGCTCTCATCGGCCTTGCTCTCGTCCACCTTGCTCTCGTCTGCCTTACTCTCGTCTGCCTTACTCTCGTCTGCCTTGCTTTCCTCTTTCTTGCTCTCGTCCGCCTTGCTCTCATCAGCCTTGCTCTCCACCGATGCAGTGGAAGCCGTCGAAGTCGTCTTGGACGAAGTCGTCTTGGAACTCGTCGTCCCTGCGCAGGCCGACAGCGAAAGCGCCGCCGCCAGGCAGAGGGCCAAAACTGTCATCTTTTTCATGTTTCTACCTTCCTTTCTCTTTGCATGCACATCCACTTCCATTCGGATGCCAAGGTAAGTCAACGAACGAATCGTATTATAACAGAAAAAATCCTCGCTGTCATTTCCTATTTATATAAATATTTTCTCAAAATGCTTAAAATATAGTTACAGTTCCGCTACTTTCCCAGTGCAAACATTCCGTAATATGGTGCTGCAAAAAATAGTTTCTATAATCCATTTCCTTCTTACTGCCGTACCCCGACGACCATCTTCTCCTCCGTCCCGTCCCGGAACAGGGCCGCCCGCAGGGTGACCGGGACGGGCTTCCCGTCCAGAAGAAGCCTGTACTGAATGCTAAAGCTCCCCTTCTCCCGAATTTCGCGCAGAACGTTCTCCTTCGTAAATTTCTCGGCAAATGCCTGGCGGTCGTCCGGGTGAAGGACGGTCTGGATATCGATATCACTCTGCTTGAAGAAATCCTCCCCCTCCCTGGGCGTCCCCAGGCTGTCAAATGCATCCGTGGAGCTATACTCTATGTATGCGCCTGTTTTCGGGTCAATTGTAAAAATGCTCATATAGCCTTCCGAGAGGGCCATGACGCGTACCATGGCATCCCGTTCCTTCTCGAGTCTCTCCAAATGCCTTTTCTGCTCCAGATAGGCCTCCATGCCCTCGCCCGGCTCCACGATGGAAAGGACGGCGATAGCGACGGCCATGCTCCCCGTCACCGGGTTCACGCTGATCCGCCGTGCGAAGGAATGGACGATCGAGCCGTCCGGCATCCGCTCATCATACAGAGAGCGCTGCCCCTGTTCGCAGCAGGTCTTCACAACGTCGTGCATGAATTTGTTGTCGTATTTGACAAATCGCGGCCCCAAATGGGGGAGGTCGAGTCCGTAATACCGTTTGACAAATTCCCGGTACGCGAGGTTGCTTCGAACGAAGCGGGCCGTCTCGCCCTGCACCTCCAGAATCCCCATGGGGAAGGAGTCAAATGTATTCTTGAGACCAATCTCATCCCCCTGCGCAATGACGTTGAGATCGCTAAGATTCACGCGCCCGATCGCCTCGTAGTAGCCGGCTTCCGCCGGATTTTCCAGAATGCTCTCCCGGTGGTTCTTATACCATTCCAGACGGATGCGGAACGGGGACGGCTTTTTGAAATAGTAGCCCTGCATCTTCGAGCAGCCGATTTCCTGCAGGAAGCGCACCTGCTCCTCCTTCTCCACGCCCTCGCAGATCGTCTCCACGCCAAGCGCAGCCGCCATTTTCATCAGCTCGGTCAGAATGACCTTTCCGCTCTCCCCCTCGTCCAGCTTCCGCATAAAGCTCATGTCAAATTTCAGGAGGTCAAAGCGCACGCGCTGCAGGACGTTCAGCGAGGAATAGCCGCTGCCGAAATCATCCATCCACACCTGAAATCCAAGATTCTGGAACCGTGCAATCTGCTCCTTCATAAAATCAAAATCTTCGCCGATGGTGCTCTCCGTAATCTCTATCGTGATACGGTCTCGGCAAATGCCCGACTCGTCCACGCGGCGGCGGATTTCTTCCACAATGTCGCAGGCGAAAAAGTCGGAACGGGAGAGGTTGATGGAATGCGCAACGACATACAGTCCCTCCTTCTGCATCGTCCGCATATCCTCCAGCACCTGCTCCAAAATGCAGAGATCCAGCTTGTAGACGAGGCCGGTTTCCTCCAGCACAGGGATGAAGGTATCCGGAGGCAGGAACCCATACACCGGATCAATCCACCGGGCCAGAGCCTCCTCGTCGCAGACCTTCTCGTTGACCGCCCGCACAATCGGCTGATAGAATACCTGAATCCACCTCTCGCGGATGGCGATATTAATATTTTCAATAATATACTGCCGAAGAACGGCGTCCGCGTTCATCTGCTGCTTGAAATAGCAGAAATCCGAGGCATACATCTCCTTGATTTCCTTGCATGCCAAAATCGCCCGGTCGCAGGCCGCGCTGGCCGCGACCTCCTCCAGCCGGTACGGGTAAATCCCGACATGGACGGGCGGCGTCTGGCCTTCATACAGCTTACCGAGATCCCGGAAAATCCGATGCAGCTTGTCTTCCAGCGAAGCCTCCTCCGTAATCACGGCAAAATGATCCGCCCCGATCCGGCAGCAGCTCTCGTTGCTGAATTCCCGGGCCAGCAGCTTTGCGAACGCCTGCAGCATCTTGTCGCCCTGCTCAAAACCGAGCCGCGCATTGAAAAACTTCATGCCGCAAAAATCCATATAAAGGAGCACGGGCCACCCGCCCTTCTCCCGGATTCCCTCCTTCTCGGCCTCCACCAGTTCAAAGAAATAGGTCATGCTCGGCAGGCCGGTCAGGTAATCGTATCGGCTTTCCTTCACGATGCTCTGCTCCCGGAGCGCATCGCTCAGCGTCAGGGGAACCTCGTACCCGTCCAGTGCGGAAGCCCCCTCGTAAACGCCCTCCTCCGTATACCAGATATGCGCCAGCTGTTCGCCCGTTTCCGTAATCACATGCTCTCCCTTGGCGTGAATGATGATATACTTGGAAATCTCCTTCCGCCAAGCCCGGTAAACCGTCTCGTAATGGCCGCCCTTCGTAGCGAAGACGACGGCGTCATTTGCAATCCGCGCCACGTCGTCACGGTGCACGTCCTTGTACATATCGTTATCCATGTCATAATACGCCGACGCAAAATCCCCGTACCCGAACAATTTGCAGAAGCCGTCTGTAAGAACCAGCGTATGCACCCTCTTGTTAAAAAACTGATAGATGGCAAATGGCACCTGCATCCCTTCCAAAAGCGCACGTTGTTCATCCGTAAATTGATAAAGCCCCATCTCTCATCTCCATTCCAGAAAATCCGCGCAATCCTTTGCCGTCAAATGCAAATATCCGCTTAAACACTTCTCCCAAGAAAAACCCAAAGATACAATGCAGCCGATCACAATCCAAATACGTTTTTTCAGTAGGAAGCTGAACGATAACCATTCCAAAACCAAAATCCTATCTCATGATAACCATAGTATATAGCATAACACTAACAAATGCAAGAAGCTTAAGGCCAGCTTCCCCCCTCCTCTTGCCTCCCCCTGTTACAGTTCAGGTAGCCCCGTCGAAAATGGACGCTTTGTTTTGTAAAGGAATTGTCATTCTGAGCGAAGCGAAGAATCCCGTTAG